>NZ_DDDQ01000039.1:95780-116753 GCF_002336325.1 Roseivirga sp. UBA1976
CTTGTAAGAAATGAGAAGCGGTTTTTCATAGGTTAGAAGGTTAAGCTTAATATTGTAGCGGCTTATCGCAATAAGTCTTCAACAATAAGAATGGACATAAGTTATATAATCGATGGAAACACCACAAAGATTATTTCCACACTGGATGAGAGGCCTGCTTCTGGCTGCAGCAGCGTATAATATTTTATGGGGAGTGTTTATTGGATGGTTCCCTCAAACCTTTTTTCAATGGGTGGCCGAAACCGAAGCGGTGGCACCTTCTATTATTCGTTGGCAGGGTAGAGGTGTTTTGGCCATGGCACTGGTATATCTTTTATGTGCCATACACCCCGGCAAACTTTGGTTTTTGGCGGCTTTTGGTGCCCTTACCAAATTACTGGGAGCCTTGTGGTTCTATCAGGTGGTATTGGAGCAATTCTTAGGTAAAAAGGCCTTGTTTCATCTCATTATGAATGATCTGGTTTGGGTGCCATTGCTCTTCTGGATTTCCATTAGAGCCTATCAATACAAAAAAGAGAAAACATGAAAGAACGCTTTACCAGACTGTTTGAATATAACTTATGGGCCAATGGTCAGTTGGCAGAATCGCTGAGGGTGAACCCCATAGAAAACGATAAAGTGCTTAAGCTTACCAGTCATTTGGCCAATGCGCAGGTTATTTGGTTAGATAGGGTTCAGGGGCAATCGTCTACGGTTGGTGTTTGGGATGAGTACTCTCAAAAAGAAACCCTTGAGTTGTTGGAAAGATCGAGTCAGGATTGGCTAGACTTTCTCTACTCTGCCGAAGATTTGGAAGAGGTTATTGAATATAAAAACTCAAAAGGGCAAACCTATGAGTCGCGTATCGAAGACATTCTGAACCATGTGGTAAATCATGGTACCCACCATAGAGCTCAGGTAATGCTCTTGCTGAGACAAGAAAATATAGACCCGCCCGCGTTAGACTTTATCTTCTACGTGCGCAGCTAGAAGAAGATAAACTTTTTGCGCTTATAAATAGGGGTGCGCTGCTTTCTTACCATGGCACTTCCCACACGCGAACTTCCAAAACAATAAGGCTTTCTGGCGTTGGCTTTCAGCTGGCTGATGGAGATGCTAAAGAAAAAACCGGCCGAGGTTTTCTCTTTCTTAAAGAGTGTTTCTAAGGTATGAGTGCCAATGGTGAATGGTCCATAACGAGCTGCCAGCCCCACTTCGGTGTCGTTGCTAAAGTTGTACATTATGGGAAGGTACACTCCATAAAGCCCCGTTTCGTAACGAGGTGTTAGCATAAGGTGATTGATATACGATACTCGAAAGTCTGCCGGCATAGCCCAACTCAAATCGGCCAAAGCAGCTGCATTAAAGTAAAAATTGTTGCCAAAGTTGTAATCGTAATTTAGTCGCAGGGCGGTCGGTAAACTCACAGTGTATGTGCCTGTAACATCGGTAGTGGTTAAGTAATTTTCAAGACTATTGCGAAAAGCTCTAAAACTTGTCACTCCGGTGAACAAGCTGTTGAAGTCGGCACTGTTTGCATTGGGATTAAGTCCGGTTGTTGCAAAAGAAGCTGAGCCATAGTCCATGGTCATTGTGCCTATGTCGGTGATGCTGGCACTTACTCTGAATTCATAAGTAATGTCGGGGTGTAGGCTTGTGCCTGAGGCACTCTTGGGGTCGGCTCTAAAGGCAACCCGTTCATAAACCAGACCTATGTCTGCCCCGCTCAGTTTATAACCTGTGCCTTGGGGAGGAATGCGCATGGCATTAGTTCCGTCAAAAGGTTCATAACCGTCAAGGTTGGCAGAGTAGCCCGCGCGTAGGTTAAATCGGTTTACGTCCAGTCTACCATCCGCCAATACATCATAGTCTGCACGTTCTAAAACTGCCCAGGCATGGCCCATGGGGTTTACTGCCTTAAGAGTAACACCCAGTTTTATGCGATTCACCCCGTCATCTCTGAGTAAGCCTCCATAAGTAAAGGCCAGTTCTTGCCATGTGGCCGAAGAAAAATTCAATTGTTCATTCAGGTAAGTTCGCCCGGTGTATTCAGGTGAGTTGAATCGGTTTATTTGTGCAACAAAATTGGGCGATATTTCGGTGCCGTTCATTACGCTTCTCACATTGTAACGAATACCCACGCCTCGCTTGCGGCTCAACGAAAGCAATACAGAAAGTCCGCCAAGACTGGCGTTTCCTTTCACATATTTTGTTTCGGTATCATCGAACCGAATAAGCCGAATGGCTCCTTCGGAGTTTTTAGCAGTGTGGGCAATGTTGTTGGCGAGGTATATATTGCCATTCACCAGATTAAAATCGTATTTGTAAGGCGAGTTGGCTACTGAAGCAGGCTGCTCCCCCAAGCCCAATACTCCCGAAAAATCTGAAGTAAAAAAGCCATTGAACTGTTGAGCCGAGAGCCTTTGAAAACAAAAGGTTGTTGATAAACAGAGACTTATGAATAGGCTAAAATGTCGCACTTACCGGTTGGTTTGACCAAAAATAAGCGATGAAAACTAAATTTTTTTTCATTCTCAACACATTTGGCATTTGTGAATCTTTAACGACTAAAACAACAGGGTCTTCTCTCTAACACCAAATAAAATTCCACTAAATAAGAAATGTTACATATTTTCTATTTATGGGTAAGTTTAGTTATTGTCTTTAAAATGCATAAAAATGTATGTCAACGACCGTATTTTTTGTACGAAATGCGTTTTTCTGTATCTTTGTAACACTTTCACTTACCACCTAGAGAACTCCTTCTCACAGTAAAACTTCCCTTAGACTACTTTTCCAAACAACCTGAATCGAACTAGCGACTACGCTTTGGCGTGCGCTCATAAGTATTTTTCCTACGCCCTGATATCAGGGTGACAAGTAGGTGTTTTACGATCGAACTAAGTAAAATACCCAAAATGAATGACCAGTAAATCGCTCTCATTATAGCGAGCCTTTACAGGGAATTTTAGGCTGTTATGGAACGCACCTTACAGCCACTTGAACATCGCCCTGATGACCAGTCAACAGGGTTAACGATGAACAAGAAATTGCTTAGTAGCGCATTCCTTTTAGTGCTGATCGGCATTGTGTCGGTTGTACCCGTATCCCTTTTTGCCAACAACAACTTAGATCGACTCCTATCCCGCGAAGCTGCAGCTGAAGATATTGAGCTTTATTTCAGCATAATTGATCAGCAGCATGGGAATCCATACCAATACATTTCCCGAAAGGAATTCAGACAATTGGTCGATGAAACCATTGCCCGCTTGCCTGAGTCCATCCCCTACAAAGAGTTTGACGTGTTGCTTACGCAGCTCAACAATAAAATCAGATGTGGCCACACTGTGGTAAGCCTAGACACTGACTTCTTAAAGAGTGCCACTAACCTTGCTCAGTTTTTTCCTTACCCGGTAAGAATTATTGAGGGCAGGTATTTCATCGATTTTGAAGATGGCGATCTACCCCTTGGGTCTGAGCTTATTTCAATTAATGAGCAGGCTATTGCGGGCATGACCGAGCAACTCAGTGCACTTACGGTGACAGACGGCTTTAGTTCGACCAAGCCCATTAGAGAAATTGAAAGCCGTTTTGGCTACTACTTCTTTTTAAAGTATGGAGCTGCCAGTAGTTTCATGGTTACATATAAAACGCCCAATGGTTCTATACACCAAGCCGAAATTGCGGCCATAGAGGGAAATCGTATGCTGGCCAATAATTACTACAGACCGGTGTACAAACAACATGAGAGATACTATCACTTTACACATTTAGATGCGATCGACTCCCTTCAGACATTGGTGCTCACCCTAAATACGTTCCAGGCTAACCCTGACTGGTTCTATGAGAAACTGGCATCGCGATACAACGAGGAGACCAAAGAGTTCGACTTTGAAAACCTAGTGATCGATTTACGATTGAATGAGGGGGGCGATCGCAGAATATTAAACTTCCTTTATGAATTTATTGGAGGAGGTCAGCTAAACGATCCGTCAAAAACGGTGGTTAGAAACCAAGATATTGCCCTGGCAGACTATCTGGTGGGTATTAACGGGTCTAATAGTTCGGCTGAAGTGATTGCCAAGGCCGATGCTTACCTGAAGCAGCATTTTACCAATGCCACCGAAAAAGGCTTTGAAGGTGAGGTTCAAAACTGGCACAATACCTTCGATCTTGGTATTCACTGGAAAGGAACGGCATTTAAAGGGCAAATTTATGTGCTTACTTCAGGCAAAACCTTTTCTGCGGCTGCAGACCTTGCCCGAATTTTGAGCGATATGCCCAATGTTACGCTGGTTGGCGAAGAAACAGGCGGTGGTCATAAAGCCCGTACGGCCAACATGCTGCTCAATTATAGCCTGCCCAATACCGGAGTAAACTTGCAGGTGCCTGTCATATATGAGGAATTCCTGAACGTTTCTAATCAGTCTACTGGCCGCGGTACTTTCCCCGATCATTTGGTAACCCAAACTTATGAAGACTTGCTGGCCAAAAAAGATACGGCCTTCGAGTTCACCCTTCAACTAATAGGCCAGCGAAGCTCGTTCGGCACGAATTAGTCAGAAACATTTTCCTGACTTAGCCTGAATAATTTACCTTTATGGAATGAGTAAACCCGAGAAGACCCTCTTCTTGCTCGATGCTATGGCGCTTATTTACCGAGCCCATTTTGCATTTAGCAAAAACCCTAGAATTAACTCAAAAGGACTCAATACAGGAGCTCCTTTTGGCTTTACCAACAGCCTGTACGAAATCATAGAAAAACGAAAGCCAACACACATTGGTGTAGCTTTCGATACCAGTGCCCCAACCTTTAGACACAAAGAGTACAGCGAGTACAAAGCTCAGCGAGAGGAAACCCCGGAAGACATAAAGATTGGGACACCTATTGTTAAAGATATAGTAAGAGCTTTTAACATTCCCGTGCTGGAACTTGACGGTTACGAAGCCGATGATGTGATAGGTACGCTAGCTAAAAAAGCAGCCAGAGCAGGGTTTGAAGTATTTATGATGACCCCCGACAAGGACTATGGGCAACTGGTGGAAGAGCATATTTACTTATACAAACCTGCTTTTATGGGTAATGGGGTAGACATAATGGGAGTACAGCAGGTTTTGGATAAATGGGATATTGAACGGATTGATCAGGTTGTAGATATGCTTGGCCTGCAGGGCGATTCTGTCGATAACATTCCGGGCATTCCGGGCGTTGGGCCCAAAACTGCTTCCAAGTTGCTGAAAGAATACGGATCAATGGAGGCCATTATTGATAACGCGGCCGATATAAAAGGAAAGCTCGGAGAAAAGATTGCCACTTTTTCAGAACAGGGTCTGCTTTCGAAAAAACTGGCCAGGATTAACATTGAAGTACCCATAGCATTCGATGAGAAGGCCTTGGAATATACCGGACCCAATGTAGATAAGCTAAAGTCCATTTTTGAAGAATTAGAGTTTAGAACAACCCTAAAGAGAATATTGGGCGAGTCTACCGGAACAACCGCCAGACCAAAACCAGTGGCTTCAGAACAAATGGCTTTGTTTGGAGAGGCTCCCCCTCTAATGGAAAAAGAAGTGCCGATTGTAGAAGAAAAATTGAACATTTCTACCACCCGCCACCACTACCACCTCATAGATACACCCAGCCTCAGAAAGCGCCTGGTGAATTACCTCCTGTCCCAGCCAGAGTTTTGTTTCGATACAGAAACAGACAATCTGGAGCCTATTGAAGCTAATCTGGTAGGGCTGGCCTTTGCCTACAAAACCAGTGAAGCTTACTACGTGCCAACTCCTGAAGACAAAGAAGAGACCCGTGCTATTTTAGAGGAATTTAGACCGGTATTCGAAAACCCAGAGATTGGTAAGATTGCGCAGAATGCCAAGTATGATATACAGGTGCTCAAGAACTATGGTATTCAGGTAAAAGGCAAAGTCTTCGACACCATGATTGCCCACTACCTTATTGACCCGGACACACGCCACAACATGGATGTGCTGGCCGAAAACCTACTCAACTATACCCCTATTTCTATTACCGAACTCATCGGTAAAAAGGGTGTGAAACAGGGTAATATGAAAGATGTAGCTGTTCATAAGGTGGTGGAGTATGCGGCAGAAGATGCAGACATAACCCTACAGCTTAAACATAAACTCGCTCCCGGCCTAAGTGAGGGGCAACTACAAAAGCTGTTCGATGAAGTAGAAATGCCTCTCATGCATGTGTTGGCCGAGGTAGAATATAATGGTGTGAAAATAGACACGGAGGCCCTTGCTGCTATGTCTAAAGAGCTGGAAGAAGCCAGTGCCATCGCTCAAAAAGAAATTTTCGAAATGGCCGGGGAAGAATTCAATGTAGCTTCTCCCAAGCAGTTGGGTGTGGTGTTATTCGAAAAACTTCAGTTGGTTGAAAAGCCCAAGAAAACCAAAACAGGACAATATGCCACTGGCGAAGATATACTTTCCAAACTGGCTGTAGAACACGATATTGCCCGTAGGATTCTTGAATTCAGAGAATATCAGAAACTAAAGTCTACCTATGTAGACGCTCTTCCTAACATGATTAGTCCGGTAGATGGTCTTGTCCATACCGACTATCGACAAGCCGTGGCGGCCACCGGAAGGCTAAGTTCCAACAATCCCAACTTGCAAAATATCCCCATCCGTACAGAAAAAGGAAGGGAAATACGAAAGGCATTTATTCCTCGTTCGCAAGACCATGTACTAATGGCGGCCGACTACTCGCAGATTGAACTTAGAATTGTGGCCGCATTTGCTAAAGATAAGAGCATGATTGAAGCCTTTAGGTCAGGAAAAGATATTCATGCAACCACCGCCAGTAAAGTTTTTGGTGTGCCACTAGAGGAGGTAGACCGAGACATGCGTAGAAAGGCCAAAGAAGTAAACTTCGGGCTCATATATGGTATTTCAGCCTTTGGTTTGGCACAAAACATTGGCATATCCCGTACAGAAGCTCAGGAAATTATTACCGCTTATTTCAATGAATTTCCGGGAGTAAAGGAATATATGGATGCCCAGGTGAATAAGGCCAGAGAGTATACGTACGTAGAAACCATTTTAGGCAGAAGAAGGTATCTCCGCGACATTCATTCAAAGAATATGACGGTTAGGGGCCATGCCGAAAGAAATGCTATTAATGCGCCCATACAAGGGAGTGCAGCCGATATGATTAAAATTGCCATGATTAATATTCATTCATGGATGAAAGAAGAAAAGCTGAAATCTAAAATGATTATGCAGGTGCACGATGAACTGGTATTTGATGTTCACAAAAGCGAGCTTGACTTAATGAAAGAGCGAATACCTGAACTTATGAAAAACGCTATGACCTTAGAGGTTCCTATGGATGTTGAGGTAGGCGTAGGAGAAAACTGGTTAATAGCACACTAGCATGGCAACATTTAATGTATCGTGGCAAGATATTGAGCAGGCCCATGAGCGGGTTAAGCCCTATATTCACCGTACACCGGTGCTCAGCTCAGAAAGTATTAACACTATAGTAGGTGCAGAGCTTTATTTTAAATGTGAGAACTTTCAGAAAATAGGTGCCTTTAAAGCACGAGGAGGGATAAACGCTGTTTTTTCACTACCCAAAGAACAACGTTCCAGGGGGGTTGTCACGCACAGTTCGGGCAATCATGCCCAAGCCATTGCTTTGGCAGCGAAAATGGCCGGTGTACCAGCTTACATTGTTATGCCCAAAACCGCTCCGCAGGTAAAAATTGCGGCTGTAGAAGGCTATGGAGCTCATATTACACTTTGCGAGCCTACTCAGGCATCGCGCGAAGAAACTTCTGCACGAATTCAGAAAGAAACAGGAGCCGTATTTATTTCGCCATACAACGACTTTAAGGTTATTGAAGGGCAGGCCACTTGTGCCAAAGAACTTCTGGAAGAATTGCCCGAATTGAACACCTTAATAACCCCGGTTGGTGGAGGAGGCCTGCTGGCCGGAACCGCATTGACTGCGCACTACCTGAATGAAAAGGTAGAAGTATTGGCCGGTGAACCGGAGGGAGCAAACGATACGTATCTTTCTATGCAAAAGGGAGAGCTTGTGAGAATTGACGCACCGAAAAGTATTGCCGATGGACTTCTGGCTACTATGGGAGACAAGAATTTTGAGATAATTAGGCCTCTTGTAAAGCAGATATTGGTGGTTTCTGATTCAGAAATAATTGATGCAATGCGGATGATTTGGGAGCGAATGAAAATTGTCATTGAGCCCTCTTGTGCAGTTCCTTTTGCTGCCATCTTAAAAAATAAAGAACTGTTCGAAGGTCAAAAAGTGGGCGTCATTCTTACCGGAGGCAATATAGACCTAGGGAAGCTGCCCTTTTAATTAGGGAGTATACAGGAATGCCAGAGGCTATTTTACCGGGGCATAGGGATTAATCTCTTTCAGTTTTTCTTCTAAAGCACGCAGGTCTTTGAGTCGTAGCCAACTCACTTTTATTCTGTGCTTTCTAAGTTTCTCCTCCTCATCAAGCACGTTGAGGCCAATGTGAAGATGGTCTGTTTCAAAGTAGCTATCGAAGTTGTATTTGGTAACCACCAGCGAGTTTCTTTTTTTGGAAAAGAGCTTTTGCGTATTAATAACCACTCCGCCATCGGCTTCTGTAGCATGCACATATACGGGCCAATTGACAAATGAAGACATAAAGCCAAACAATGGAGCAAATGCGGCAAGTAAAATGAGTCGTGGTAAATCAGGAGCTATAATAAAAGTGTAAACAAACATGAAGAGCACAAAAAGCCCGTAGAAATAGAGCAGATACTTAAACCGGTTTACTCTTCCTTTGTTGTTAATGTCTTTCATAATGGGTTAGTGTTATATAGCCAATTATAGCATATAAATACGGTAATATTATGAGCAGTCAATACAAGCACTTTTGCTTGGGGGTCAGGCTCGCCTTACTTTGCTGAGGATGTCCCACAAAACCACCCCAATACTAACGCTTACATTTATGGAATGTTTAGTGCCGAACTGAGGGATTTCTAAACACAAATCGGCCGATTTAACAATGCTTTCTTCTACACCAAATACCTCATTGCCAAAAACAAGAGCTAGCTTTTCGTCAGGCAGAGGGCTAAACTCATTTAGCAGCATACTTTGATCTGCCTGCTCAACGGCTGCAATGCGATAGCCCGCTTTTCTCAAGTCTTCACAGGCCTCATTGGTGGAGCTAAAGTATTTCCACTCTACCGAATCAGTAGCTCCCAGTGCCGTTTTATGGATTTCGCGGTGTGGTGGTTGGGCGGTAATTCCACAGAGATAGATGGCCTCAATAGCAAAAGCATCGGCCGTGCGAAAAGCAGACCCCACATTGTGCATGCTTCTGAGGTTGTCCAAAACCAAAACTATGGGGTGTTTGGGTAGTTCTCTAAAGGTTTCTATATCGGGTCTGTTGAGCTCCTCGTTACTGATTTTTCGCATGATTCAAAAATAGAAAAGATTTTGGAGCCCAGGAGAGCCAGACTTACCCTATCAATAGGAGAAGCCCGACTCTCCAGCCGGGCTTCGTGTCCCGAAAAGGGTTTCGGGATCAACACCAACCAACAACTCAAATTTTCTTTGATATCACCAGGTATTTGCTAACCTTCCAGAAGCGCTCAGGATCGGTTATCTCCAATACCTTTTCGGCTTCAGATTCTCCCGGCAGTATTTGGTAAGATCCTTCCGGATGGCTGCTCACCAGGTCGAGCATAGAGGCTTCAATTCTAAGGCGTTGCAGGTTTCTCCGGTCCACGGTCATAAAGGCAGCTTCATCGGCTTCTTCCTGAAGTTTCCAGGCCTTGCCAAATAAGCCCAGAAAACCACCTTCTTTCATTACTACTCCTTTGGCTTTTAGGTCTTCGTATGTACCAATGGCGAGGTAGCTTTTGTTGAGCTCATTGTTTTGAGCGGTGAGCTGCTTTACCTCTAACGATCGCTGTTCAAGGTTTTCCAACTGGGCGTGTATAGTGCTGTGGAGTGAATCTTGCTCAACAATAAGTTTTGCAAGCGACTCATCTTTTTTACTGAGTTCTTCTTTTAGCGAAGCTATTGTTTCAGAACGTGTGCTGAGTTCGGCTTGCAGGCCTGCAATTCGTTTTTCAAAAAGCCCTAGTTTTAGGTTAGCGCTTTTGGCTTCATCCTCGAGCTGGCGTAAGTCTTGCTTCGACCGAAAGATAAGATCATCAATCATGCTAATCTGCTTAAAGATTTTTTGCGGATTGCGCTTATCGAGCTGGTCGGCATTGTGCTGCTGAACAAGCCTTTCTCTCTCCAGGATATCACCTATCTGTCCTTCCACCTTATCATAGAGGGTCAGGATGTCGTTAAATGCCAATTCTTTCTGCATTATTTCCGCCTCCAGTTCGGTGTATTGGTTGGTGAGCACTTCTTTTTTTTTGGATACGGAAGATATTCCGAACCACATGGCTATGGTAAGGGCGCCTAGCAGTACCATGCCTACTTTCATTGTTTGTTTCATCTTGCTTTTATTTAAAGGGTTCAAAAAAATTCACTACGATTTCCGTTTTCGGAATGTGATGAAACTGGGGTTAAGGGTTGGTTGTTGGTGGTTTGGGTTATGGTTAGTGTTGCACAAAAGCGCCCGGCTTACCCCGTTAAGGTGGAGGCAGCGCCACCGTAGGCGGCTGTTGCCTCCTGTGCTTGTCTACTTAAAACCTAAACCTAAACTCAGCGTTAATGCAGAGTTTTTAGCGTCTTCAGTGGCTTCTCCTGCAAAGGAGCCGCTACGACCAATTTCTCTCATACCATAGTTGTACCTTAGCGAAATGTGGCCTCCGTTAAAGGTGTAGGCCAGTCCTAGCGCGGCACCATAGTCGAGTGTATTGAAATCGTCCCTGTCTAATTCCGTGATTTGGTTGATGTTGCCGTTGCTGTCTACATCTTTTACATTGGCACTAATGAGGGCGGCAATGTAGGGTCCGGCATGGAGGTCTAGCGAGCCGGCTTTGGCCGATAGCATGACGGGAAGTTTAATGTAGTTGAGGTTGAACCTATAAGTGCCACTTCCCTGAAAGAAGTTGTTGTAATAGGCCGATGCCCCTTTCTGGCTGTAGAGCAACTCGTGTCTAATGCCCACATTGCCGGCTAAATCCCAGCGATTGTAAAGGCCCAGGTTCAAACCTATTTTGGCATTTTCATCGTCTACATTATCTATGTATAGGTTAGACATGTTCGCTCCTATAACAAAGCCTCCCTGGGCTTTTAAACCGATGGTAAGGAGCAACATGGGTACTATCAATAAAATATTTCGCGTTTTCATGGTTGTTATGTTTTGGGTTGTTTTAGGTGAGTGCCGACCCGTAATGACCGGGTCGGCACCGATCTATTGTTGAGGAATTATCCTTTGGTAGTAACTACCAGGTAATTCGAAATCTCCCAGAATTTTTTGGCGTCTGTCACCTTCAGGTATTTTACGTTTTCGTTGATTTCATCCTGCACAATGGTGTAGGAATCCTTAGGGTGTTCGGTTACCAGTTCAAATTTGGAAGCATCTATTTTGAGCTCAGAAAACTCTCTTATGTCAGTTTCAACAAAGTCTTCTGTGTTGGCTGTGGCCTTTAAGTCAATGGTTCGGCCAATCCATAAGAAGCCTCCTTCTTTATCAACAAGCCCTTTTTCTTTTAGCTCTTTGAAGGTGCCTACTGCGTAGTGCACTTTGTTAAGCTTGTTGTTGGTGTCATTGAGCAATTCAATTTCTCTGGTTTGCTCAGCAATAAGCTGTTTTTGGTCTACCGTTTGAATCTGTATAGAGTCGTACTTAGAAGAGATCAGCTCAATCTGTTGATTTTTGCTGGCTACTTCGGCTCTCAACTGCGTAATGGTTTCTTTCTGAACATCGAGCATGTCAGAGAGCTTATCGATCCTGTTCTGGAAGGCATTGAGTTGCACATTGCTCTTTTTTAGCTGAGCTTTCAGGTTCTGAATAGAGGCATTCGACTCCTTTACCAGTTCGTCAATTAGCTGTAGTTCTTCCAGCAGTTGGCCCTCCTTCTTTTTTCCTTCTTCACCGGAAGTACTCACCACCAGGTTTTCTCTCCTTGAAATTTCAGCTACTTGCTCTTCTGCTTTGTTAAGCATTCCAATCAACTCATTGTATGTTGAGTCCCTCTCAGCCAGTTCTTGCTGAATAGTTTCTATCTGGCTAGACTGCTGAGCAATTTGCTCATCTTTCTTCTTGCTACAACTGCTGAGCACCACAGCTCCGGAGAGCATCAGTGCCATGGGCAGTTTTATTTTGTTTAACATTGTCTTTTTCATGGTTATGCGGTTTTATGGTTTATTCTAGAAGAATACTTTTACTCCAAATCCGGGGTCAATTCCAAAGTAGGCATTGCCCGTAGTGGCTACCTCAAAGAATGGCTTAATGTCTAAGCTCAAAGCCAGCGGAGTTTGAGGAATCATCAACTCAAGGCCCAAAATAAAATCTACCCCCAGGCCAAAGGCATCATCTGCATCGTCAAACCGGTTGCGATCTACCCCGAGGTTTGAATCGGATTGGAAGACAGCATGGCCACCAAAACCGTAGTAAAGCTCCAGGTAGTCAGAGTCGAATGGCGCTGCATATTTTTCGGCCAAACCGGTAATGCTGAACGAGTTGTTGCCAAATCCAAGAATGGCCTCGAAGGCATTTCCTTTTGCATTAAAATGCTTGTAGGTGAGCCCGGTAGTACCCACGGCTCTAATACCCAGTGCGTTGATGCCGTAGTTATTGACTACTTGCAACATGGGGTCTCGGTATATCACAGAGTCTTCAGGTTGTGGGTCGGTAGCGGCATTGAGTTTATTGGTTGTACTTACTAGCGCCATGATCATCACGGCAATTCCAAGTATGGTTAATGTTGATTTTTTCATGGTTTTATGTTTTTAGTTCATTTGGTTGAATGAGGCCTGAGGCTGTTGAGTATTTCGGTTTTGTTTTGGTTTTGCGCCAGTGCGCTCATTCATTTGCCTTTGATTATGCCAAAATGAAACCAACAATAGAAACCGATGTAACTAACTGATTTACAGTAGTTAATGATGATGATAAATAAAAAAGCCTCTACTTTTGAGAGGCTTTTTATCAGTTTGACAAAATTTTTGAGATTACATCTCCTTGAGCATACGGTAGATGGTGGATTGTCCTATGTCTAGTTTTTGAGCGACTAGCTTAATGTCGTCATCATAGGTTTGTAGGTAGTGCTTTACAATTTTGAGGTTGTACTCTTTCAAAGTCATTTCTTCACCGGAGAATTCGGCAATGATATCTTTTGTTCCGAAAGAAATGTCTTCGGCCTGAATGGTGTCGCCTTCGGCCATTACCACCGAAAGCTCTACTACCGATTTTAGTTCGCGAATGTTGCCGGGGTAGCCATAACCCATAAGCTTTTTGCTAGCTTCAGAGGAGAGCTTCTTTTCAGCCATATTATTTTCCTTACAGAAGGCCTTAATAAAGTGCTTGGCCAGCAACAAAATGTCTTTGCCTCGTTCGCGCAATGGAGGCAGGTTAATGGTAAGTCCAAACAATCTGAAGTAAAGATCTTCTCTAAAGTTGCCTTCTTTTACTTCGCTCAGCAGGTCGCGGTGAGTAGCGGCAATTATGCGGCAATCAATTTTAATGGTGTCTTTGCCACCCACACGTACAATTTCGCGTTCCTGCAGTGCCCGAAGTATTTTGGCCTGAAGGGTTTTATCCATTTCGCCCATTTCATCAAGAAAAAGGGTTCCTCCCTTGGCCTGTTCGAATTTACCTATGTGTCGGCTGGCGGCTCCTGTAAAGGCTCCTTTCTCGTGACCAAATAGCTCACTTTCTGCCAATTCTTTTGGAATGGCACTCATATTTACCGCCACAAAAGGATTGTTTTTACGGTCTGAATTGTAGTGAATAGCCTTGGCTATTACTTCTTTACCGGTACCGGTTTCTCCATTAATAATTACTGAAATATTGGTAGAGGTAGCTTTTTGAAGCAGGTGGAAGACTTTCTTTAGGGGTTCACTTTGCCCTATTATTGATTTCTGAAAGTCGTACTTACCCTGTACTTCTGTCTGAAGTTCTTCAATGCGCTCTTCCAGGTCGGAGCGTTCCCTAATGTGTTTAATCACATTGTGAAGTCTCTCTTTAATGTCTTTGGTTTTGGTAATGTAATCGAAGGCTCCCGACTTGAGCAGGCTGACGGCCGTTTCAATTTCGCTCTGCTCACTAATTACGATCACTTTGGTGTGAGGAGAAATGCTAAGCACCTGCTTGAGGAGGTCTTCTCCATTAATATCGGGCAGGCGATAGTCTAGTGTAAGTACTTCGGGCCGCTCTTTCTTTACGGCTTTCAGTAGCGAGGTGCCATCTTCAAAAGCTGTTACCTTAAAATCGGGGTTAAGCTCCAGGGTGTATACCAAAAGTTTCCTGTACCAATCGTCATCATCGACAACATAAATGGAATAAGAACTGCTGTTCATCGCTAAAAAGTTAGTAGTTAAAAGTAAGGTCTTAAACCTGGCTTTCTAAGTCTTTTTTTATCTGCGAGTAGATTTCTTCTACAATTTTAATCTGCTCATTGATTTCTTCGAAGCTAGCCTGCTCTGCCATGCGCTGTAGTTTTTCTATAGATGACACCAGGCTGTTGGCACTGAGGTGTCGGGCAGGCGGAAGCATTTTATGGGCCTCTTCTTTAATGCTCGACCTTATTTTGAGGTCTACGGCTTTGTATAGGTTTCTGATGCTTTTGGCAGCGCTAATTTTAAAAGTATTCACCATTTCGGTTACAAAATCTTTGTCTCCAATGCTTTTTAAGGTGCTAAGATCATAAAGACTTTGTCCGTTCATATGCTGTGAATGTTGAATGCCGTTGCGGGTTTTGGTTTTTTGAGCAGTAAGTTGGTGTACGGCTTCAAGAAACTCGGCTTCATCGAATGGTTTACGCATAATATGGTCGAAACCAATCTTTTTACTCATTAGGCGCTCTTGGTCAGAAATAGTGGCGGTAAGTGCTAGGGTTGGTGTTTTTTGGTTGGGGCCATCATTTTTTCGAAGCTGTTCCACCACTTCAAAACCGCTCATGCCCGGCATTTTCACATCGAGTATGGCAATATCAAAAGGCTGCGAAAGTAAGGCTTCTAAAGCCGACTGCCCGTCATTGGCCAAAGTAAGCTCTACCTCATGACTCTTGAATACCGCTTCGAGTAGTTTTAAGTTGAAGGGCTCATCGTCTGCTATGAGTATAGTTAATTGCTTCAGGTGTATTTGTGGTGTTTTGGCCTTATCTTTTTTGGGAGTCAGAGCCTCGCCAATTTCATAAGGAAGGTAAAGAATCATTTCAGTGCCTTCGTCTACCTTGCTATCGATGTCTATACTGCCGCCATGCAGGTTAACGAGCATACTGGTAATGGCTAGCCCTAGCCCGGTGCCCTGTCTTTGGTCGCTTGCCTGGGCCTGTTCAAATTCTTCAAATATTTTCTGCTGTTTTTCTTTTGGTATGCCCACACCGGTATCTTTCACGCTAATTTTAAGGGTCACCTGCTTGTCGGTCTTTTGTTGGATCGAGGTGCTTAGGGTAATAGAACCACTGTCAGTGTATTTTATGGCATTGTGTACCAGGTTGGTAATCATTTGCCGTAATCGGTGAGGGTCACCATTCACATATTTGGGTACTCCTTCAAACTCAGATTTTAGTTTGAGGCCTTTGGCCGATGCTTTGTCTTCGAAAATGCGGATTACTTCCAGCAGAGTAGCTCGAACATCGAAGAGTTCTTTTTCTAACTCAACTTTATTGGCCTGGAGTTTAGATAGGTCCAGTATATCATTGAGCAGGTGAATGAGGTGATCTGAAGAGTTTTTTACTACCTCTAGCTGATCGCGTTGCTCGGGCGACATATTCGATTTAAGAAGCTGATTGGTGAAGCCGGCAATGGCATTCATTGGGGTTCTTATTTCATGGCTCATATTGGCCAGAAAGCGCTCCTTGGCATGCGCTAACTCTTCGGCATTGCGCTTGGCCGATCGTAAGGCCTGTTGGTATTTTCTGTTTCTGGCCAGGTAGTTTACTTGGGTTACAATGGTAATGAGCAAAAGAATGCTAGTGAGTGCCGAAAAAACTACAATTTCCTGGTTGGTGGCTTTAGCCAGAAGCTCCACATTTTTCACGTTTTGTTGGTCTTTCTCTACTTCTATGGCTTCCAGATTGTTAATGAGCGAAACAATTTCATTCTGTAGCTGAGCCGACTCCTGGCTGAGATTGGCCAGTCTGTTTTTGAGGGCATCGCCCTCGCGGCTGCTTTGAGACTTGGCATTGGATAGTTCAGCTAAAATTTCTTTTTGCAAACGTTCCGATTGGCTGGGACGTGTGGTAGTATGTTGTTGATTTTTTTTCTTGCCAAAAATTCTGCCCAAGAAACGTTTCTTTTCTTCGGGTATGGTGGCCGTGTCATCTTCGGCCAATGTTTCGGGTAGTTGTGCAATTTTCTGGGTTAGGTCATCTAAAGTACTCTCAAGAATATCTGAGTTTAGTGCCCCTATTTGGGTTTGCACCTTGGCCCACTGACCTAGCAGGCTGGATAAGGAATCATAAAGGCCTACGACTCTGTTGTCGTCTATGGTTTCTTTTAAAGAGTCTATAAGGTATAGGCTCTCATCGAGCGCGGTGTTGAACGATCTCATATGATTCGATCGGGAGTCCACTCTGTAGGCATCTATGTTTCTTTCCATTTCATTGATGTAGAAGGACAACTCGTTCAGGGTAATCAAATTATAATTGGGCTTGGCACTCTCTTCCAGTGTATCTACCATGGTGTTGAGTTTAGTATAGGCTTTATAACCCATAAAGAGAACCACTACCGTAGTTACGGGAAGCGCGATATTAACAATCCAGGCGAGTGTCCTTCTCTCAATAATTTTCATAGGAGGCTAAATAAGTAGAAGGTCTTTTAATTAAAAAGTGACGTTTGTAACTTATTTAACTCCTGGCCTGAACTATTGTTATCGACTATTGAAAAAAAGACCCTGACTGAGCAGGGTCTTTTGGGTTTATGTTCTATGGATTAGAATATGTCAATTAACAGGCTGGTAACTGATCGGGCTTTTACATTGAAGGCCGACATTACACTACCGTTGATCTCAACTTCTACTTTGGTAGACGATTCAAACTCTACCTCGTTGTTCAACTGGTTTTCTTTGTACTTAGCTACAATCAGCTCGTACTTACCTTCTGGCATAAAGGCCAGCGTAAAGTTACCGGTGGCAGTGGCTACTGCACTGTTAATAGATCCTTCAAATCTGGTTCTACCTTCAGCTGGTTCATTTTGCTCAGCCTCGTTGTAGGTTCCTTCAAGGTAGGCATATACTACTACTTTGTCAGCATCCTGCATGTCGTCCATATCTACTTTACCCTGAATTGAACCGGCATTGGCTTTAGATACCAGTCTGGCAGTAGGTCTTAGCTTAAAGTCGCCATTTCCTTCTTTAACCAAAGCTTTTCTAAGGTCAACGTCTAATACAATTTCAGAAAGTCCGTTGGCCAATACTTCAAAGTCTCCAAAGATTTTGTAACCTGAAGTTGATCCGCTAGGCACAGAAATCTGCTTGGTGGTATTGTCAGTAAACTCTACCCAGGCTTGAGAGGTGCTGTTCAAAATTAGTCGTACCTCATCATAGCTTCCGGCATCCAAGTCAGTCTGTCCTAAGAATTTGGTTTGCCCGTTCTGATAAGCCATTAAGTCGAACGTTTCAGGCTCTTCGAAAGTAATTGTGTTTTTTACTTTTCCATTGGCAATTACCTGAAGTTCATCTACCGAAAGGTAAACACCTGAAATATTCTCAGCATCTACTGCTGCATCTGTAGCTTCAAAACTGGCCGAACCAGTTCCACTCATTTCATTATCATTGTCATCGCAACTCGTCAAGACAAAACCTGTGGTGACAATAAGTGCTGCAATTAATGTTTTAATAGTTTTCATCGTTTTGGGTTTTTAGTTTCAAATTGTTGTGCCAGTCTTATTTCTAAACTGATGCCATTGATGTAAGTAATTGATATTCAGTGTGTAAAATTTTCGTATTCCTTTGTTTTTCTATCATTGAGAGAAATTCTCTTTCATTTTGAAAAAGAAATTGAGGCGGAAAGCGAACTGTACAGGAAACTGTTGGCAAATGAGTACACTGAGCCCTAGTAAGGCAGAGGGAATTTTCTATTTTTGAGTTTTCAAAAAGTCAACCACATAAGCATTTCTTACCCTATGGCTTCATCCAAATCTGCTAAGGAAACACCGTTGATGAAACAATACAATGCCATTAAGGCGAAGTATCCGGGTGCACTGCTATTGTTTAGGGTGGGAGATTTCTATGAGACCTTTGGAGAAGATGCCGTAAAGGCCAGTAAGGTGCTTGATATTGTACTCACTAAAAGAGCCAACGGTGCGGCCAGCCATATTGAGTTGGCCGGGTTTCCACATCACTCCCTCGACACGTACCTTCCAAAGCTGGTGAGAGCCGGCAATCGGGTAGCTATCTGCGATCAGCTAGAAGACCCCAAATCAGTTAAAGGCATAGTAAAGCGTGGCGTAACAGAGTTAGTAACTCCGGGGCTATCCTTCAATGACAATGTGTTGGAGCAAAAGCGCAATAATTATTTATGCTCCCTGTTTTTCGGAAAAGACCAGGTGGGTGCCGCTTTTCTCGATCTTTCTACAGGAGAGTTTCTAACCGCTGAAGGAAGTGCCGGATACATCGATAAACTGGTTCAGGGCCTTATGCCTTCAGAGTTTATTTATGCCAAAAATCAAAGAACCCAGTTTGAGGCTCACTTCCGGGACGACTACAATACCTATACTATAGACGACTGGGTATATGCCTTCGATTACGGCTATGAAAAGCTAACCAACCACTTTGGCACTAATAACCTGAAAGGCTATGGAATTGAAGAAATACAGTTGGGTATTGTGGCTGCCGGAGGCATCTTACACTATTTGGAAGATACAGAACACAAAGAGGTAAGCCACATTGCCAACATTAGCCGCATAGAGGAAGACAAATATGTGTGGCTGGATAAGTTCACCATTCGCAATCTGGAACTCATACATCCGCAACATCAGGGAGGAGTACCGCTGATTGATATTCTGGATCATACCCTTACCCCCATGGGGGGAAGGCTCATGAAGCGGTGGCTGGTTTTGCCTCTCAAAGAGCGCAACAGAATTGAAGAACGTCTCTCGGTGGTCGATGCATTTTATGAAAATCCGGAACTGCGCGACCAAATAGCTGAACACCTTGAGCAAATCAACGATTTGGAGCGGCTGATTTCCAAAGTAGCGGTTGGACGCATCAATCCGCGCGAAATGCTGCAGTTGCGTAAGTCGTTGGAGAACATAGCTCCTATCAAGGCCTATTTGGAAAACACAGGAGTGAAATCGTTGGAGCGTCTGGCCGACCAACTTCAGCCCTGCCAAAAACTGGTAGATAGAATTGTGGCCGAGGTAAAAGATGATGCCCCCATGCTCATGCATCAGGGAGGTATTATTAAAGAAGGAATAGACAAAGAGCTTGATGAACTACGCAAAATAGCTTTCAGCGGAAAAGACTATCTCATCCAGATTCAGCAAAGAGAAATAGAAAACACAGGAATAAGCTCATTAAAGATTGCTTACAATAAGGTATTTGGCTATTACCTGGAGGTGAGCAATACTCACAAAAGTAAAGTGCCGGAAGGGTGGATTCGCAAGCAAACACTGGTGAACGCTGAACGGTACATTACCGAAGAGCTGAAAACCTATGAGGAAAAAATTATTACCGCAGAAGACCAGTACAAAGTCATTGAACAACGCCTTTTTCAGGAACTGGTTGCTTTTGCCGGAGACTATGTAGGGCAGATTCAACAAAATGCACGCTTTATTGCCACATTAGATTGTCTCATTTCATTTGCTATAGTGGCCCGTCAAAACAACTATTGCCGCCCCGAAATGAGTGATAAAATGGTGATTGATATTCACGAAGGACGTCACCCTGTTATTGAGCAGCAATTACCCGTGGGAGAAAGCTATGTGCCTAACGATGTTTCTCTGGATGATCATAATCATCAAATTTTGATTATCACCGGGCCCAATATGGCGGGTAAGTCCGCTTTGCTTAGGCAAACCGCCTTAATTGTACTTATGGCTCAAATGGGAAGTTATGTGCCGGCCAGCAAGGCCAACCTTGGTATTACCGATAAGGTATTCACGCGGGTGGGAGCCAGCGACAACCTTTCTAAAGGGGAATCTACCTTTATGGTAGAAATGACCGAAACAGCCAGCATACTTAACAACCTTTCTAACAGGTCGCTGGTGCTCATGGATGAGATTGGGCGTGGAACCAGCACATACGATGGTATATCCATTGCATGGTCCATAGTGGAATATTTGCATAACCATGAAAAGTTCAAACCCAAAACTCTTTTCGCCACACACTACCATGAGCTGAACCAATTAGAGGAAGACTTTCCGGCCATTAAGAATTACAATGTTTCTGTAAAAGAAGTGGGCGATAAGGTAATCTTCATGAGAAAACTTAAGCGTGGAGGTAGCGAACATAGTTTTGGTATACATGTAGCCCAGATGGCCGGAATGCCCAATCAGGTGGTCATTCGGGCAGCAGAAATCATGCAACACCTAGAAAAGGATAAGATTCGGAATAAGAGTGACGAGAAGATTAAATCCATTCCTAAGAACAATTATCAAATGACACTTTTTGAGGCTGACCCGGCATTTACGGAGATTAAAGAGATTCTGGAGCAAACAGATATCAATACCATTTCGCCAGTAGAAGCCTTGTTGAAGCTGAACGAGATAAAGGGTAAGTTGAAAAAATAATTTTTTTTGAGATAGCCGTTGCATATTCATAACCCTTGGTTAAATTTGCACTCCCAATCGCGAGAAGAGCGGTTCGATGGATTGAAATAATAAGCGAGAGTAGCTCAGTTGGTAGAGCACAACCTTGCCAAGGTTGGGGTCGCGGGTTCGAATCCCGT
>NZ_DDDQ01000039.1:117008-121531 GCF_002336325.1 Roseivirga sp. UBA1976
GAGTAGCTCAGCTGGTAGAGCGTCAGCCTTCCAAGCTGAGGGTCGCGGGTTCGAATCCCGTCTCTCGCTCAGAGGCTAAAAAGCGTGTTTGACACGCTTTTTTAGTTTAAGGCCTGTGGCATTTGACTATTCAAAGTCCGGAGTGGGCAGAGAGTATATTAAGAACATTACAACTACCATGTAGTTGAGGCCGGAGTGGTGGAATTGGTAGACACGCAAGACTTAAAATCTTGTGACCTTTTGGTCGTGCGGGTTCAAGTCCCGCCTCTGGTACAGAAGCCCTGCTGAAAAGCGGGGCTTTTGTTTTAAACCCTCCTCAAACCTTACATCTTCATTTTACTGCAACTAATGATTGTCTATGTGAAAGTCGCCCTATATATTTGCGACTCTTTAGAATTAATCTAAATAAGAATAGAGATGAAAGGATTGAGAAGATTGTATGGTTTAGGCCTATTGACAGTGATTTTAACCGTAGCTGCTTGCAGCGATAGTGATGATACCCTGCCAACTGTTGAGGCTCCTGCCACTTATACATTTGAGAGGAATGGACAGTCAACGGTTTCATTTAGTGGACAAACTACCCGAATACAAATGGCCACTGAATTGGTAAGTGCCATGAAAGATTTTGACAATAGCACAGAAGCGTTGTTGTTGGAAATGTTCAGAAACGAAACGGCCAATGGTGGAGATGCCAATCCTTTCAGCAATGCAGACCTAAATGCTTCTACCAAAAGCGTAAGAAGTAAAACAGGGGCATCTAAAGACTATTTCTTTACCAACGCCACCGAGGCTGCTCAGATCAAAGCCGACTTTGAAGGTTGGATCAGTGCGCAGGTGTCGGAGGTGTTTCCTGCAGAAAATCAAATAGCCACTCCGGGTAATCCCGGTCAATTGGCCGATGGTTCATCCACTCGTTACGTGAATGGCAAAGGTCTTGAATATGATCAGGCCGTAAATAAGGGACTTATCGGTGCCCTTATGCTCGATCAAATGCTTAATAATTACTTGTCGGTTTCTGTGTTAGATGAAGCCGATAACCGTGCAAACAATGACAATGAAGTATTGGTTGAAGGGAAGATGTATACCACCATGGAACATAAGTGGGATGAAGCCTATGGTTATTTGTTTGGTACAGCTGCCAATGCTGCCGATCCTGTAGCCACTATCGGTTCTTCCGATGCCTTTTTGAACAAGTACCTGGGCAGAGTGGAAGGCGATCCTGATTTTGCCGGTATAGCACAAGAGGTATACGATGCTCTTAAGCTGGGCCGTGCCGCAATAGTGGCTGGTGAGTATGAGGTACGAGATGCACAGGCAGCCATTGTTAGGCAAAAACTTTCAGAAGTAATTGCCATTAGAGCCATATACTATCTTCAGCAGGGTAAAAATGCCTTGGCTCAAGATCCTCCAGCCTATGGTACCGCGTTTCACGACCTTTCCGAAGGTTTCGGGTTCCTGTACAGCTTGAGGTTTACACGTCAGCCTCAGGGAGACATGCCTTACTTTACCAAGGCCGAGGTAGATGGGTTTATTCAGGCCGTATATGGTTCTGCCAACGGTTTCTGGGATGTAGATGCAACCACACTGGATAATGTATCGGGCCAAATAGCCGCAAAGTTTGACTTTACGGTAGCTCAGGCAGGAAACTAATCACATAAATATAAAAGCGAAGATGGTAGTGAGAGGAGTGAAGAAACTGTGGACGTTATGGGTTTTCATGCTGATGGGTATAATGGCCTGTTCAGATTCAGACCCCAGTACGGAAGAACCTATTGATGATTTCGATCGGTCTGAAATTCTGGTGAACTGGGCGGACAACATCATCATTCCCAACTACCAGGACTATGTGGAAAGCCTGACTGATTTAAAGGCTGCGATTACCACTTTTGGCCAGACACCTTCTGCAGATCTGTTGGCCGATGTGAGAGAGGCCTGGCTGGAAGCCTACCTGGACTGGCAACGAGTGAGCATGTTCGAGATTGGCAAAGCGGAATCGGTGTCATTGAGGAACTTCACTAACATTTATCCGGCCGATATTCAAAAAATCGATGAAAACATAAACACTGGTAGCTACAACTTGGAGTTGCCCTCTACCAACGATGAACAAGGGTTTCCCGCCCTGGATTATCTGCTTTATGGTAAGGCCGACACCGATGAAGGCACGGTGGCCATTCTTAGTACTCCGGCACACAAGGAGTATCTTCAACAGTTAGTAGAAAGACTGCATAATCTGGCCTCAGAAGTACTCAATCATTGGACCTCAGGTTATCGGGATACTTTTGTGGCCAACAATGGTTCTTCGGCTACCAGTTCGCTCAATAAGCTAGCCAATGATTTTATGTTCTACTACGAGAAGAACCTGAGAGCCGGTAAGGTGGGAATCCCTGCCGGAGTCTTTTCAACATCGCCACTACCTGAAAAAGTGGAGGCTCGTTTTAGTGCAAAAAGTAAATTGCTCTTTTTAGAATCGCTCGATGCTGTACAAGACTTTTTTAATGGTACGGGCAGCTCCAACACGGGCAAAAGTTTCGCACACTATCTTGACTATCTGAACACCATAAAAGAAGGTGAAGATTTAAGTGCGCTGATCAATTCGCAACTGAACTTGGCCCGGCAAAAAGCCGAAACGCTCAACAGCGATTTTGCAGCTCAAATAGATGATAATAATGTGTCTATGCTAGAAACCTACGATGAACTTCAGAAGGTTGTGGTGCTTTTAAAGGTAGACATGTTCCAGGCATTGAGTATTCAGGTAGATTTTGTGGATGCAGACGGAGATTAATGCTTTCCCGATTCCAAGGCTATATCGATAAAAATGCAGAGGCTGCCCCATTGGCAGTCTTTCGCATTTTCTTTGGTGTCATGATGTTTCTGAGCATTGTGAGGTTTTGGAGCTATGGTTGGATTGATAAGCTATACATTCAGCCGCGTTTTTTCTTCTCGTATTATGGTTTTGAATTTGTAAAACCACTTGGCAGTTACACCTACCTGCTTTTTGCTCTTTGTGCAATGGCAGCCCTTGCCGTTGCGGCAGGTTATCGCTATAGGTTAGCCATCATTACCTTCTTTCTGAGCTTTACTTACATAGAGCTCATGGACAAAACCACCTATCTCAACCACTACTACTTCATCAGTCTTCTTTCTTTTCTCATGATTTTCCTGCCGGCACACAGGTATTTCTCGCTCGATGTTCGGCTGGGTTATGCAAAACCGGTGCAGTATGTGCCTCAGTGGAGTTTAGACTCCGTGAAATTATTGCTCGGCATAGTTTATTTCTATGCAGGATTGGCCAAGCTCAATAGCGATTGGCTAATTCATGCCATGCCGCTTAAAATTTGGCTGCCCTCCAAATTCGATATTCCTTTTTTGGGGCAGTGGTTACAGCAAGAGTGGGCTCACTATGCCTTTAGCTGGCTTGGGGCACTATACGATTTAACCATCCCCTTTCTTTTGCTCTATAAAAGAACCAGACCGTGGGCATTTTTGGCCGTAGTGGTCTTTCATGTGCTTACTCGTGTGTTGTTTCCAATAGGCATGTTTCCATACATAATGATAGTGAGCGCAACTATATTTTTTAATGCGCAATGGCACCATAAAGTGCTAAGCGTTTTGGCTCGGTTAATTCGGGTAAACAAAGCCAAGTGCGACAATGGGCTGGTAATGGCACCTACCAAAATGCAATTGGCAAAAATTGTTTTGGTGCCCTTTTTTGTGTTGCAGTTGCTCATTCCTTTTCGTCATTACCTCTATCCCGGAGAGCTGTTCTGGACAGAAGAAGGCTACAGGTTTTCGTGGCGCGTAATGCTTATGGAAAAAGCAGGTTATGCCAGTTTCAAGGTAGTAGATAAAGAGAGTGGCCAACGTTTTTATGTTAATAATGCCGATTTCTTAACCCCCTTTCAGGAAAAACAAATGGCCACTCAGCCAGACTTTATATTGGAATATGCACACTTTCTAAAGCAACATTTCGAAGCTCAGGGCCATAAGAATTTAGGTGTTTTTGTGGAAAGCTATGTGGCCCTGAATGGGCGTAGAAGCAGGCCATATATAGATCCCACAGTAGACCTCACACAACAGCAAGAATCGTTTAAACACAAAGACTGGATTTTACCATTCGAAGATGAAATTAAGGGCTTATAGTTTACTTATGTTGGCACTGTGTTGTGGAGCCAACGCTTGGGCACAATACAGCATTAAAGGAAAGGTTGTAGACGGAGCAACAGGTTTGCCGGTGCCTGTGGCCGAGGTATATAATGAGGAGACTCAGTACATTGCCCGAACCAATGAAAAAGGCGAGTACGAAATACCCAACCTGAAATCCGGCACCTATAGCCTCGTGGCCTACTCGTTTTCCTACAAAGTAATTGAGCGCAAAGTTACCGTGGCAGGTGCCAATATGGAGGTAGACTTCCGTCTTCAGGAAATAACTCAGGAATTGTCAGAGGTGGTTATTGCTCAAGAGAGAGAAAAGATATTCAGCATAAACCGACTGAAGCCGGTGGAAGGTACCGCTATATATGCCG
>NZ_DDDQ01000134.1:0-43072 GCF_002336325.1 Roseivirga sp. UBA1976
TACATCCTCCGGATTGTTTTGGTCAATAGGTGGGTCGGCTCGCGAACGAATAAGAATGACGGCATAACAAGAATAACCAATGAGCACAAAGGCCATAGAAAGAATAAGTGTATTGAGCTTTACCATGTCTTTTTTGGCGGTAAAGCGTAACCCAAAAACAATAGCGGCTATTACCAAAATGGTAAGGAAAAGAGCTCCTGAGCCAAATGGAAGCCCAAACGTATTGACAAAGGTAATTTCGAATTTACCCGCAATTGTTGGTAGTCCGGGAATAATAAATGAGTTGATAAACAGTACAAGGAATAAGCTGAAGCCCAAGGCCACTAATACACCTTGCCAAGTTGGATTTTTATATTTTTTGAAGTAGTAAATAAGGCCCATAGCGGGTAGAGTAACCAAGCCGAGAAGGTGAACCCCGGTAGAAAGACCCATCATATAGGCAATGAATAAAAGCCATTTATTGGCTCTGCTTTCATCTTCTACCAGCTCCCATTTTAGAATGGCCCAGAAAACCACAGCCGTGAAGAAAGAAGACATGGCATATACCTCACCCTCTACAGCGCTGAACCAAAAAGAATCTGTAAAAGTAAAGGCAAGAGCACCTACAGCACCCGCACCGGCCAATAGTATCTTTTGCAGATCGGTTTCTTCACCAACTTTGGCCTGCAGCACTTTGCGGCCCAGCATTACAATAGACCAGTATAAGAAAAGAATAGTAAGGGCCGAGGCCAATACGCTCGACATATTTACCCAATAGGCCACTTTGGTAACATCTCCAAACGACAGGAAAGAGAATAAGCGGCCAATCAGCATAAAGAGTGGCGCCCCCGGAGGGTGCGATACTTCTAATTTAAAGGCAATGGCTATAAATTCACCACAGTCCCAAAAGCTTGCAGTTTCTTCTACAGTGAGCACATATGTGATCAGAGAAACCAGAAATACAGCCCACCCGGTAAGGTTGTTTATCTTCTTAAAATCTGTCATTTAACACCAATTTGAGGCGTGAAAATAGTAAAAATATACTAGGGCAACGGTTAATTTTTATTAATAGCCATGGCCTCTTGTCTGTGGCTGAAAATTACTCCGCAACGCCCAAATAAAACCATAGCCAAAGCAAAAAGAGCGGTACATATGAGGTGGCCACAATGGCATTGGCTACTGATTTCTTTTTTCTGGCCGCAAAGTCGACCCCATAGGTGAGCACAACCCAATAAGCCAACTCAAACACATTGAGTTGTTGGTTTACATACCAGTATTTTTGGGGTACCTCACTGTATTCATAAAAATTCATGAGTGAAAGGGGGTAAAAACTGTCATATTCCCAGTAGGTGGGGTCAGTTTCAATAAACATAAACCAGAAAATTTTAATGATTGTAGGTACAAAAAAGACCAGTTCGGCAATCATGGCAATGTTCCAGCATTTGTAAAAGTTTACATTATAGCCCCACATAAAGCATCCAACCCATAGCACAAAGCCCACAATGGTAAACTTGATTGCATAAACCACAGGGATGGACAGCATGTTAAGGCTTGCGATTATTTTAAATATGAGGGCCTGAGGTCCCTCCAGAAACTTGAAAGCCGCAATTTCGTCTACAATAAAGTTTTGCTGAACATAAAAAAGCAGTAGGTATACAACACAGAGAAGTATAAAAAACAATGGCTTGTTAAAGCCAAACCAACTTCGGGCCTGAAGCTCAAGATTGCTGAATTCTCTGGGCATGGGGAAACTATTTTGAGTAAAACTACGATTTAAGGACGAAGCTTAGAATTAAATTGTATCAATGCATGGCTATTGGACTAAGCGGCAGTAATTTTGCTTCAACTGCACTTATGAAATTTCTGAACACCAAAATTTTAGGGCTCCTGCTGTTTTGTTTTGTAGCCTTACCCAGGGCAGAAGCCACTCAGGCAAAGGCCGATAGTACTCAATACCTTTTGTTGAACATGGCACTGCAGCTGCAAATTACAGATGCGGTAGATAACATGTACAATTTTAAATTCAGGGAAGCAGAAATTGAGTTCAACTGGATGAAGTTCAACTACCCTGATCATCCATTGCCATACTTTCTGTTTGGCATTAGCACCTGGTGGCAAATGATGCCCAATC
The DNA here is from genome assembly GCF_002336325.1 of Roseivirga sp. UBA1976. Taxonomy (NCBI): domain Bacteria; kingdom Pseudomonadati; phylum Bacteroidota; class Cytophagia; order Cytophagales; family Roseivirgaceae; genus Roseivirga; species Roseivirga sp. UBA1976. The sequence continues at coordinate 2,111 of NZ_DDDQ01000134.1, forward strand.
TGGACAAAGAAAGCCCGCTGGGAGATGAGTTTTTGGCTTATATGGATACGGCCATTGTCAAAGCCGAGGCCATGTTTAAGGCCGATGAAAACAACATAGAAGCTGCTTTCTTTTTAGCTGGTGCTCATGGCTTTGTAGGGCGCTATCATTCAGAGAAGAAAAATTGGTTCAGAGCAGCCGGGGCCGGAAAGAACGCCCTCAAGTACCTGGAGATAACCCAGGGCAACGAAAGTTTTAGCCCGGAAATTCTGTTCGGAGATGCCCTTTTTAACTACTACTCCATTTGGATTCGCGAAACTTATCCGATGCTCCGACCCATGCTAGTGTTCTTTCCCAAAGGCGATAAAGAACTGGGGCTTCGGCAGCTCAATGAGGTTTCCCGAAACGCTTTTTATACCCGAATAGAAGCTACTTATTTCCTGATGCGCATCAAGGCTTTTGAAACCAACGAAACGTTTGATGCGCTTCGACTGGCCGAAATGGTTCATAAAAAGTATCCTGACAACCCCTACTTTCACAGATTTTATGCCCGAATGTTATACACTTTGGGGCAGGACGCCCAGGCTCAGCAAGAATCTGAAGAAATTCTAAACAGAATAGACAAAGGGCAAGTTGGTTATGAAGAAGTAAGCGGAAGATACGCCAGCTTTTTTCTGGGGCACATTCACCGAAAAAGGGGAAGGCACCAAGAGGCAGAGAAGTATCTGAGGCAAGCAATACGCTTTACAGAGCAGTTGGTCGATGAGGAAGAGTCGGGCTACTATCTCTACGCTCAACTGTATCTGGCACAGTATGCTACACAGGCCGGTCGTTTTGAGGAGGCCCTCGAAAGAATAGATATCATTCGGGACAACTCCAAACGTAGAGACGGTGTCAATGAACAAGCCAGGGAACTGAAAAAAGAAATAAGAAAACGGAAATAATTCGGCTTAAGCTTTCTTTAGATTCTTTGGTAAAATATTCTTTGATCTTTGTACATTTGTGCCGAATTATATTTTGTAGTTAATCTTAAGTATTGTGAACCTCAAACTTGATAAAATCGACCGGAAGATTCTTGATATTCTTCAGTCGAACGCGAAGATTACTAACGCGCAGCTCTCTAAAGAAATTGGTCTTTCTCCTGCACCTACATTGGAGCGGGTGAAAAAACTGGAAAACTCCGGAATTATTAAAAGTTACCATGCCAAGCTCGATACAGATAAGATTGGTATGGGAGTGAGCACTTTTGTATACGTTACCCTTAAAGGCCACAACAAGCAGAATATAGAGATATTTCTGGAGGCCATAAATAAGATTAACGAGGTAATAGAGTGCCACCACGTGACCGGGTCTGGCGATTTCGTTTTGAAAATTATTGCCAAAGATATTGCCTCCTATCAGCAGCTTATGCTAGAAAAAGTGAGCGATATCTCAGTGGTTGATAATTTGCAGTCGATGGTGATCCTCTCTACCTTTAAGGATAGTAAGGTGATGCCAATCCCTGAATAGACCTTATGCAAACAACTGAGAAACGCATTCTGGAGAAAGCTCAAATAGAGCAGATCATACGGAGAATGGCTTACGAGATTTACGAGCAAAACTACGATGCCTCGAAAATCTTCCTGGCCGGTATTGATAACAACGGAGTAAAAATTTCTGAAATGCTGGCCCGTGAGGTGAGAGCCATTTCAGAGATTCCTGTCGAGCTTATTAGAATCGATATAGACAAAGAGGCTCAAAGCCAGCCTACGGTGAGCTTCTCCAAAGAGCCCGATGTGCCCAATTTTACCCTTATTGTGGTAGATGATGTGCTTAACTCCGGCCGAACCATGATTTATGCTCTGGATCCTTTTTTGAAAATGAAAGTGAGGAAAATCCAGACAGCCGTTTTAGTGAACCGAAGCCACAAAAGGTTTCCTATTGCCGTAGACTACAAAGGGTTTGAACTTGGCACAACCATCGAAGAGCATATCCACGTGCAATTGACAGACGAGGACTATTCAGCTTACTTGTATTAAACCCATTTCTTAACTAAAAACGAATTATGGAAACCTCTTTACAGGAACTTTGGAATAGTATTAATGAAGCAGTCTTAATCTACGGCCTCAAGGTATTAGGAGCACTAATTACCCTGATTATTGGGTCGTGGGTTATTAAAAAACTGGTAAAAACCTTTGGCAAAACACTCACCAAAAAAGGGGTAGATCCCACACTTATTCCTACGCTAAAAGGCGTAGTAAAAGTAGCCTTGTGGGCGGCCCTTATTCTGGCTTTTGTAAAACAGGTAGGTATAGAAACTTCCGGTTTTATTGCAGTATTTGGAGCTGCAGGTTTGGCCATAGGTTTGGCACTTCAAGGGTCACTTTCGAATTTTGCAGGAGGAATTCTAATCCTTACCATTAAACCCTTCAAGGCGGGAGATTTTGTAGAAGTAAATGGTCAGTCGGGCACAGTAAACTCAGTAACCATTTTTAATACCGTGTTAAAAACCCCCGATAACAAAACCATTTTCTTGCCCAACGGAGCTGTGGCCGGGGCCAACATTACCAATTTTACTTTGGAGCCCAAAAGAAGATGGGATAAGGTTTTTGGTATTGGTTATGACGATGATTTCGATAAGGCCAAGCAAATCATTTTAGACTTCTTGCAAGCCGATGAACGAGTGCATAAAGATCCTGCTCCTTTTGTGAGAGTGGGCAATCTTGGCGACAGCAGTGTAGATATTACGGTTCGGGCCTGGGTAGATAGCTCAGAATACTGGAACCTTAACTGGGATATGATCGAAAAAGTGAAGAAAGAATTCGACAAACAAGGAATCTCTATTCCATATCCTCAGCGAGATGTACACATCTACAACGAAAAGTAGATAGTCCATTCAAAACGTATCACCAAGGGGTAAATGCTTATATTTACCCCTTTAATTTTACCTGACATGTCCATCCATAAATCAGAAATAAAGAAGGTAACCACACATCAGTTGCAGGCCATGAAAGAGCGCGGAGAGAAAATATCTATGCTCACGGCCTACGATTTTTCAATGGCTAAACTTATAGATGCTGCCGGGGTGGATATAATACTGGTGGGCGACTCTGCCTCAAATGTAATGGCCGGCCACGAAACCACACTACCCATTACTCTGGATCAAATGATTTACCATGCCAGTTCAGTAATAAGAGCGGTTAGCCGAGCATTTGTGGTAGTAGATATTCCGTTTGGTTCATACCAGGGAAACTCCTCCGAAGCGCTGAGGTCTGCTATTCGTATAATGAAAGAGTCCGGAGCCCACTCTGTAAAAATGGAGGGCGGTGCCGAAATAAAAGAGTCCATAGTACGCGTACTTAGTGCCGGGGTTCCCGTAATGGGTCATCTGGGACTCACTCCACAGTCCATATACAAGTTTGGTACCTATGCGGTAAGGGCCAAGGAAGAAGAGGAAGCCGAAAAGCTCATTGCCGATGCCAAACTGCTGGAAGAGTGTGGCTGCTATGCCATAGTGCTGGAAAAAATACCGGCCGAGCTGGCCAGAAAAGTTTCGCAAGAAATTAACATACCAACCATTGGTATAGGAGCCGGGCCTGATTGCGATGGTCAGGTATTGGTAATGCACGATATGCTCGGCATTAATGCCGAGTTTAAGCCTCGATTTTTAAGGCAATATGCCGATTTGGGGACGGTAATTACCAATGCGGTAGGTCATTACATCAAAGATGTAAAGTCGGGCGACTTCCCCAATGAAAAGGAAAGCTATTAGTCTATCAAAAAAGTAGATTTTATTACATTGCGCATCCATATTTTTTAGTGAAGAAAATTCAAAAACTTAACCATGAGTGAACAAAAAATAACCATTAGCAATGGTGTGCTAAATGTTCCCGATCAACCCGTTGTTCCTTTTATTGAAGGCGATGGAACTGGTGTAGACATTTGGCCTGCCGCCAAAAACGTGATCGACAGTGCAGTGGCTAAAGCCTACAATGGCGCAAAGGCCATTCAGTGGAAAGAGGTTTTGGCAGGAGAAAAAGCCTTTAATGAAACAGGTGAATGGATGCCTGAGGCTACATTAGATGCATTTAGAGAATATTTGGTAGGAATTAAAGGGCCTTTGACTACTCCCGTTGGTGGAGGGATCAGGTCTTTAAACGTGGCTCTAAGACAAGAGCTCGATTTGTATGCCTGTGTTCGTCCGGTGCGCTGGTTTGAAGGTACACCCTCACCGGTAAAAGAGCCCGGCTTATGCGACATGGTGATTTTCAGAGAGAATACAGAAGATATTTATGCCGGTATTGAGTTCGAAAAAGGCTCAGACGATGCCCATAAGTTTGCAGCCCTTCTGAAGGAAAATTTCCCGGCCCGATTCAAAAAAGTAAGATTCCCCAATACGGCCGGATACGGCATTAAACCGGTTTCTGAAGAAGGAACCCACAGACTGGTGAAAGCGGCTATTGATTATGCTTTTGCTCAAAAGAGAGATTCAGTGACTTTGGTGCACAAAGGCAACATTATGAAGTTTACTGAAGGAGCCTTTAAGTCTTGGGGTTATGCCCTCGCCAAAGATCAGTATGGTGCGCAAGACTATGAAGGTGGCCCATGGCAAATTATTGAGAAGGATGGTCATCAGGTGATTATTAAAGATGTGATTGCCGATGCCTTCTTGCAGCAAATATTGTTGAGACCTGCCGAATACTCGGTTATTGCCACTCTCAACCTCAACGGAGACTATGTTTCTGATGCTCTTGCCGCCATGGTAGGAGGCATTGGTATTGCTCCGGGAGCCAACATTAACTATGCTACGGGCAACGCCATTTTTGAGGCAACTCATGGTACAGCTCCAAAATATGCCGGTCAGGATAAGGTAAATCCGGGTTCTGTAATTCTTTCAGGAGCCATGATGCTTGAGTATTTTGGATGGCAGGAAGCTGCAGACCTAATATACTCCGGTTTGGAAAAAGCCATAGCGTCTAAACGCGTCACTTACGATTTCGAACGATTAATGGAGGGAGCCACCCTTCTCAAATGCTCCGAATTTGGAGAAGAAATTGTAAAGAATATGTAAACAAAAGCCCCTTAAAGGGGCTTTTTTAGTAAAGTGCTTTTTCCGATGGTAAAACGCGTTGTTCCCTTCTTTCCGCTTCGGTTGGTGGCCTTTCCTGGCGAACAGGTCAACCTTCATATTTTCGAACCACGCTACAAACAGTTAATCCAGGAGTGTCTGGACAGCGGCAGCACCTTTGTCATTCCGGTTTTTCAGAATAGGGTATTAGACTTTGGTAGCGAAATGGAGATAGTGAGTTTGGTGAAGCGCTACACCACAGGCGAAATGGATATTATTACCCGTTGTATTAGCGCAGTGCAGGTTTTATCCTTTAAAGACAAACTGGGCGACAAGCTTTATGCAGGAGGAGAGGTAGAAAGCTTAGAAAACATTAACGACCCGAGCACTGAGCAGTGGAACGAGCTAAAAACATTGGCCAAAGAATTGGTGCAGGTATTGAAAATGGAAGATAAACTAGATGTAGATTTGGTCACCGATTCGTTTGAATTGGCTCATAAATTAGGTTTATCTTTAGAGCAGGAGTATGATATGCTGCAAATGGTGAGAGAGTCTCAAAGACAGACTTATATGATTAACCATTTAACCCGTGCGCTTCCGTTGGTCAAAGAAATGGAGCGGGCTAAGGAACGAATTCGAATGAATGGGCATTTTCAGCATCATGACCCACTGAATTTTTAAACATGATAGAAAGCAATCTTTCTGAATTTGGTGTTTTGCTCATCTTCATATTAGGAGCACTTCTCTTTGCTGTAGTTGGACTTCTGGCCTCTCGGTTCATTCGGCCCAACCGTCCGAATTTTGAGAAACTCACCACCTATGAGTCAGGCGAAGATACCGTAGGTTCTGCCTGGGGGCAATTCAACCTGAGATTCTATATTGTTGCGCTCATCTTTATTCTGTTTGAGGTAGAAATTATTTACCTGTTTCCCTGGGCGCTGGTTTTTGGCGATGAAGCCCTTGTGCGTGGAACCGACTGGCAATGGGCCTGGTTTGCCATGACAGAGATGTTCATTTTTATTGGAGTTTTGGCACTGGGTTTGGCCTATGCCTGGCGAAAGGGCTATCTCGATTGGGTGCGCCCACCACAGAAGGCAGCCTCCTTTAAGTCAAAAATTCCGGCAGAAGCCTATAAGAAGTATTTGTAATATGGGATTGCTCGACCAAAAGATTACGCACGGAGGGGTAATTATCTCCAAGTTAGATGACCTTATCAATTGGGCCAGGTTATCTTCTATGTGGCCCATGGGGTTTGGTACCGCCTGTTGTGCCATAGAGTTTATGAGCGCGCAGAGCACTCCATACGATCTGGACCGTTTTGGTGTAATACCCAGAGCAAGCCCCAGGCAGTCCGATGTAATGATAGTGGCCGGCACAGTTACATTCAAAATGGCCGATAGAGTACGCAGGCTCTACGAGCAAATGGCTGAGCCTCGTTATGTCATTTCCATGGGATCCTGCTCCAATTGTGGAGGCCCTTATTGGGAGCATGGCTATCACGTGGTAAAAGGGGTCGACCGCATTATCCCTGTTGACGTTTATGTGCCCGGATGTCCGCCTAGGCCCGAAGCATTGATTGGAGGACTTATTAAACTTCAGGACAAAATAAGAAGTGAGACTATTGTTGCCCCGAAAGCCGTAGAAAAAATACTTGGTACGCATGAAGGCTGAAGAAATAAAAATACTCCTTGAAAAAAGCTTTCCGGGAAAGGCATTCGAGCTGATTGAAAACGCTACGCCTCAAGGTTTAGGGGTGTCTGCCGAAGATCTGGTAGAGGTGATGGATTTTTTGCATACCCATAACCAGCTTTACTTCGATATGCTTTCCTGTATTACGGGCCTCGATAATGGCCCCGAAACCGGAACTATGGAGGTGATTTACAATCTCTACTCAATCCCTAACAATATTCATCTTATGGTGAAGGTGGTATTGAATAGAGACAAACCGACTATTGATTCGCTGGTAGACTTGTGGAAAACGGCCGACTGGCAAGAGCGGGAAGTTTTCGACATGTTTGGAATTCATTTCAACAATCACCCGGATTTGAGGCGAATTCTAATGCCTGCCGATTGGGAAGGTTACCCACTGCGCAATGATTATAAGGAACAAACTTATTACCGGGGTATGAAAGTAGAATACTAGTGGCTAATCAAGTACAATACATATTCGACAATAAGAATCTCAGGCAATCAGAGCCTCAGAAGTTCAGGCCGGAAGACCTGAAGCGAGACGAAATGATTGTGAACATTGGTCCGCAACACCCCTCTACTCATGGTGTGCTTCGCCTTGAAGTGATTACCTCCGGAGAAGAGATTGTAGAGGTTGTTCCGCATATTGGTTATTTGCATCGCTGTTTTGAAAAGCATGCGGAAAATCTGCCCTACAACCAAACCATACCATTTGTAGACCGCATGGACTATCTGGCTGCGATGAATTCAGAGCATGCCTTTGCCATGGGAGTTGAGCGAATGTTGGGGATTGAAAAGGATATTCCGGCGAGAGTAGAATATGTTCGGGTGGTAGTTGCCGAACTTAACAGACTGGCTTCGCACTTTGTTGCTTTAGGTAGCTATGGCATGGATCTGGGAGCTGTAACCGCTTTCTTCTGGATGATGCGCGACAGGGAGCATATTCTCAGGTTGCTGGAATGGGCCTCGGGTGCTCGTATGCTGTACAACTACATCTGGATTGGAGGGCTTTTTTATGATTTGCCGGTAGGTTTTGAAGAGCGTTGCCTCGAGTTTGTAAACTACCTCAAGCCCAAACTAAAAGAGCTGGAGCAAGTGGTGATTGACAATACCATCTTTGTAAATCGTACGGCCAATGTTGGGGTACTACCCTTAGATTTGGCCATCAACTATGGCATTACAGGGCCGATGTTGAGGGGTTCCGGTCTTCGGTTCGACTTACGTAAAGTAGATGCTTACTCTGTGTATCCTGAAATTGATTTTGATGTTCCTGTGGGTAAAGGCCAAATGGGGCAGTTGGGAGACTGCTGGGATAGAACCTGGGTGAGGGTGCAAGAGTGCTATGAGTCTATTCGTATTATAGAACAGGCTCTGGAAAAACTTACCAAGGAGCACAAGAGAGATCGGGATTTTGACCCACGAGCTATGGTGCCGAAAAAGATTCGCCCCAAGGCACAAGATATGTACGTTCGGGCAGAGAACCCGAAAGGGGAGACGGGCTTTTATTTCCGGGCCGATGGGAGGTCTGATATCCCTTTGCGCTGCAAAGCACGAGGGGCCAGTTTTGTGAACCTTTCCATCATTAATGAGTTAGCCAAAGGAGGGCAAATTGCCGACCTTATTGCCGTAATTGGTTCAATAGATATTGTGCTGGGAGAGGTAGATCGATAGCTTGAGTTAAAGCAACTTTTTAAGGTTGTTTTCTCTAATGTAGGCCCGTTGTCCTCTCCATTTAATTTCGTACCAGATGTCTTTCTTGCCAATGATTTCTACCTTGTGCCCCTGATCGATGATTTCCACCAACTCGGCTGCAGCTGAAGGGCCGGTCATGAGATAGGCTTTATTTTGCATTACCAGCCCTCTGGTTTTGGCTTGGTTAAGATTCACCACATAAAAAATAAGGGCCAGAATAATTAGCAAACTGGCTGCCAGGCTGGGCGACTTCGCTCCGTGCTTTTGGATTTTTCTATAGATCATGGCAACGATCAACACCGCCAGGGCAAAAAGTACACCCAGCACCTCTAGTTTATAATCTTCGACTGCTTTTTTGGCTTTTTCAAACTGGCTCATGTTGTAGCCTTCCAGTCCGTTAACACTGGCCAGTTGTTTCATCTTGTCCAGCACTTCTTCGTCTCCGGTAATCCGCAAATAGTCGTGCAGGTAAAGCAGGGCTTTGGCAATGTTGCCCATGGCTTCATTGCTATAGGCCATTTTGAGCAACATGGCAGGCGATGCTTCATTTTGCTCTTGATAGATTTTCTCGTAAATACTTAGCGATTGTGTGTACTTTCTTACGCTGAATAATGAATCTGCCTTCTCTAGCTCTTTTTTAAAGTCTTGACTATTAGATAGTTGTGGAGCTAAAAATAAAGCTAGAAATATTAAATTCAGAAAATTGAATCCTCTCTTTTGCATTTTGTTTTTAAGGTCTTACCTTTGCAACCGCAATTAAGGAAAACGACCTTAATTGCCCAATGAAAAACTTCTTGATCTGGTAGCTCAGTTGGTAGAGCATCTCCCTTTTAAGGAGAGGGTCCTGGGTTCGAGCCCCAGCCAGATCACCCTCAAAAGCCTCAGATTTTCTGAGGCTTTTTTTATGTTCAAAAGCGTTGATTTTATTGCCTTGGTTTTCATTTTCACCCACCTTTTGAAACGGGGTCTCATGGTTCACGAAGTTAGAAAGCATTTTAGCTTTAGTTTTACCGTTTACAATATTTAACGCTTTCTTTGAGTACCTACTTTTCAAGTTTAGCAAGAATGAATCGACCCATCGGAATATTTGATAGCGGACTAGGAGGCCTTACCGTGGCCAATGCCGTGTATAGGCACCTCCCCAACGAACGCATGGTTTATTTCGGAGACTCCGCTCATTTGCCCTATGGCGATAAGTCGGCCGCTACCATTCAGGCCTATTCCGTAAAAATTTGCGATGTGCTTTTGCAAAAACACTGTAAGCTCATACTTATAGCCTGCAATTCAGCTTCGGCAGCAGCTTATGAGCTGGTGAAGGCGTATGTGGGTTCCAAAGCCAAGGTGCTCAATGTGATTGATCCGGTGGTAGCCTATGTGGCCCACAAATATGCCGGTCGAAAAGTAGGGCTCATTGGCACTAAGCAAACAGTGGGGTCAGGTGTATATGAGTATCAACTAAAGGTTAAAGATCCTTCCATACAGTTTTGCGCTTTGCCAACTCCTCTGCTCGTGCCTATGATTGAAGAAGGGTTTCATAACAACAACATTTCTGAGGCCATCATTGAGCAGTATTTGGCCGACCCGCTTCTGGAAAATATTGATACGCTGATTTTAGGGTGTACACACTACCCACTTATTAAAAGTCAGATCGATAAGTTTTATGAAGGGCGTATAGAGGTAATTGATTCTTCTATGATTGTGGCTAAAGCCCTGGCTCACTACCTGGCCGAGCATGGGCTGGCTTCTGCTCAGCGGCAGGGAGAGCATGAGTTTCTGGTGTCAGACATTACCCCCTCTTTTGAAAAAGCGGCCGAACTGTTCTTTGGCCGAAAGGTGCCTCTGGAAAAACATATCCTTTGGGAGTAAGTTGTAACCCTTGAATAGGCTTGGGTAAAGAGGACTTTTATAAGCTCAAAAAAGCGATTATAAAGTGTTCTTTACAGATTCCATGAACTAATTTTACAAGCAGGTGTTAGTAGTCTATTAAAATGGTAGGCTATTGATTATCCGATCTAAGAATTAAGTGTTTAATTTGCATTAACCAAGGACTTCGTTCAGCGTGTACGCATTTCTATTCTTCCTTAATTTTTTACTGGTTTATACCGTATTTGCCGTCTATGCTGAACGTAAGATATCTGCTTTTATTCAAGATCGGTATGGGCCAATGGAAACAGGCTACTATGGCCTGCTTCAAACAGTGGCCGACTTACTAAAGCTTATTCAAAAAGAAGATATTGTTCCTCTAAAGGCCGACAGAAAACTGTTTAAGCCGGCTCCAGTCATTATTTTCACTGCAGTATTTGCCGGATTCGCGGTTCTGCCACTTACCTCCGGTTTTTCAGGCTCTTCGGCCCAAATTGGTATTTTCTATTTGTTGGCTATTGTGTCGCTTGATGTTGTGGGGATACTCATGGCCGGCTGGGGGAGCAATAGTAAGTATGCGCTTTGGGGGGCAATGCGTTCTGTGGCACAAATAATTTCATACGAAATACCCCTTGGACTCATGGTGGTTTGTGTGGTGCTTATTGCCCAAACACTCAACTTACAGGAAATTACTTACCAGCAGGGCATTTGGTGGGGGCATCAAAAGGCCGAGGCGGCCAACTACCTGTTTGGCATAAAAGCTTTGGGTATAGAAACTACTCATATTGGAGGAGTTTTAACCTGGAACATTATGCGTTCTCCACTTCTTCTCATTGGCTTTGTAATATTCTTTATTGCCTCTTTGGCAGAAAGTAACAGGGCTCCTTTCGATATTCCTGAGGCCGAATCGGAACTGGTGGCGGGCTTTCATGTAGAGTATTCGGGCTTTCGTTGGTCTATGATTATGCTGGCCGAATATGGAATGATGCTTCTGGTGGCATTTTTGGCGAGCATTCTGTTTTTGGGGGGCTGGAATAGTCCTTTCCCCAATATAGGGGGCGTACGACTTGCCGAGTGGACGAGCGGGATTCCGGGCACCTGGCCGGGGCATCTTTGGGGAGCTTTTTGGATGATTTCCAAAGCTTTGTTTTTAGTGGCGGTTCAAATGTGGATACGCTGGACTTACCCGCGATTGCGTTTGGATCAGCTCATGAGCCTGAGTTGGAAGTATTTAACTCCCGCATCTATACTTTTGGTATTGTTATGTGCAGTTTGGAGGCTGCTCATGCTATGAAAGGTTATTGGAGAAATATAAAAACGGCTACTAAAACCCTCAAAGAAGGGCTTAAGGTTACTGCCCGGCATATGAAAGATGCCCGTAACCAGCGTACAGCCATAGTTCCTCTGGCCGAGAACTATTTTGAGAAGCAAAATGCCATTTTCACCACGCAGTATCCTAAAGAGAAGCTCCCTGTGCCGGATCATGGGAGATACAAATTGCACAACGAGATCGATGACTGCATAGTCTGTGATAAGTGTGCCAAAGTATGCCCGGTTAATTGCATTGAAATTGAACCTCTCAGATCGGTTGAGGAAATCGGCAAAACATCGGATGGTACCCCAAAACGTATTTATGCGGCTAAGTTTAATATAGACATGGCCAAATGCTGTTTCTGTGGGTTGTGTACTACTGTGTGCCCTACCGAATGCCTTACCATGACCGATGAGTATGATTTTAGCGCTTTCGATTTTGCTGAGCATAACGTGCCATTTGCCACCATGACTCCCATGGAGATACTGCAGAAAAAGAAGGAGCTTGAAGAGTTTAATAAACAAAAGGAGGCGGCTAAAGCCTTAAGTAAAGAGGCTGTGCCCAAAGCGGAAACTCCGGCCAAGCCGAAAATAGGAGGTGCAAAGCCTGCCTTTAAGCCAAGAGTGCAGGGGGCTAAGCCCAAAGTGGCAGTAAAACCGCAAATACCTCAAAAGAAAACGGAAGAACCCAAAGAGACTGGCAGTTCTGAAGAGTCAAAAGCTAAGCCAAAACCTGTATTTAGACCAAAGGTGCAGCCCAGGCGTCCTTCAGGAGAAGAGAACGAACAGCAGGCCAAAGATGAGGCTCCTAAAAAAGCGGCAAGGCCGGTATTGAAGCCAAGAGTTCAACCCAAAAGAGACAAAAACGAGGAGGAGTAATATGGAGTTGGAAACTATACTTTTTTACTTCTTTGCTGCGCTCACAGGTTGCTCGGTTCTTTTTGTGGCCATTACCAAAAATATATTGTATGCGGCATTCGCCCTTATACTCACTTTTATAGGAGTAGCTGGTTTGTTTGTCTTTTTGGGAGCAGAATTTATAGCCATTACGCAAATATTGGTTTATGTAGGAGGTATTCTCATTCTATTGGTGTTTGGTGTAATGTTTACCCAAAGGCTCAAAGGCCAGCGGGTACAAACGGGCAGGTATCAGCTATTGCTTGGTTTTTTAACGGCCTCAGGTCTGTTGGGCCTGCTGATACAAACTATTCATAAGGGTTCCTTTAGCCAGCTACCGTGGGTAGACCAGGAACACACCCAACAGGTAGAACTGTCTTCTTTTGGGCTGAGCCTGATGACAGACTATGTATTGGCTTTTGAGGTGATTGGAATATTGCTTTTGTTAGCTCTGATAGGGGCGGTTCGTGTGGCAGGAAATGCCAGAAAGGAGGGAGCCGATGCTGCTTAACACAATGCTGGTATTGGGAGCGCTTATGTTCTGCTCAGGATTGTTTGTGGTACTCACCAAGAAAAACACCATAATGGTGCTCATTGGTATTGAGTTAATGCTTAATGCAGCCAACCTCAATCTCGTTACATTTAGCCGCTTCGACCCGCAGGCTCTTCAAGGGCAGGTATTTAGTCTGTTTGTGATTACTGTGGCCGCTGCAGAGGCTGCCGTGGCTTTGGCCATTGTGGTTAAGGTGTATAAGTACTTCAAGACCTCCGATCTGGATCGAGTAAAATCAATGAAGGGATGATTGAGTTAGACCACCTCATAGCACCAGAACAGTCGGAATACACCCTATGGGTTGTGGCTCTGCTGACTTTGCCTTTGCTTTCAGGTCTGATTTCTGCCTTCTTAAAACAACAGGCACCCTATGGTTCGAGCTTTCTGATTGGGCTAAACCTTGTAGTAGCAGGTTTTCTTGCCCTGTCACTATGGGATGAGCCGGTCAGTATTCGGGGTTCATGGTTTAGTTTAGCAGGCAATGATTTTACCTATTCCTTCTTTTTAGACCGGTTGGCTTTGGCTATGTCTGTCATAGTCAATTTTGTGGCCTTGCTGGTGCACCTGTTTTCTATAGAATACATGAGGGAAGACCCCTCTAAACCGCGGTATTTTGCCTATTTGGGGTTATTCACGTTTTCCATGATGGGCATAGTGCTTTTTCACAACCTGCTCTTTATGTTCATTTTTTGGGAGCTGGTGGGGCTTTCATCCTTTTTACTCATTGGGTTTTGGTTCGAAAAAAAGTCGGCATCCCTGGCGGCCAATAAGGCCTTTATCCTAAACCGAATTGGCGATCTGGGCTTTATTACGGGGCTTATGATTTTGTACACCCAATTTCAGACCCTGGATTTGGACGCAGTAAAGAGTTTAATGGCCATTTCTGAAATTGAAGATGGCAATTGGGTGGTAGCGTTCAAAAAAGCGGGTCAGGAAGTAATGGCCAGCCTTGATGGGCGCTGGTTGAGTGCGGCAGGCATAGCCCTCTTTTGTGGAGCAGTGGGTAAATCGGCTCAATTTCCTCTACAAGTTTGGTTGCCGGATGCCATGGAGGGACCAACCCCTGTTTCGGCATTGATTCATGCGGCCACCATGGTAGCAGCCGGAGTATTTATGCTGGCCAGAATTTTTGTGCTGCTGGATGCCCAAGCTCTGGAAGTCGTGGCTATTGTGGGGGCGGTAACTGCTTTTATGGCGGCTATAGCCGCTCTTTCTCAGTTCGATATAAAGAAGGTGTTGGCCTATAGTACTATTTCTCAATTGGGATACATGGTGTTAGCCATGGGGGTTGGAGCCTTTAGTGCCGGTATATTCCACCTAATCACTCACGCTTTTTTTAAGGCTGGCCTATTTCTCAGTGCCGGTATTATTATTCATCAGTTGCACCATCTAGAAAAGGGTGGACAAAAGTTTGACCCCCAGGATATGCGTGTGATGGGAGGCTTACGTAGAAAAATGCCCGTCACATTTTTTGCCTTCCTGCTTTGCTCCTTGGCGTTGGTAGGGCTTCCCGGCTTTTCGGGTTTTTTGTCTAAAGATGCCATATTGCTCGACCTGGCAGTGTGGGCCGATGAGAAAGGCGGAGGCTTTTACATTCCGGAAGTACTGGCCTTTATGACAGTGGTTTTTACCGCTTTCTATACCTTTAGAATGATACTTCTGGTGTTTTTCGGAGAGTTCAGGCTGGCAGGCATACTGGGTAGAAATCAGTTGGAAAATGAACTGCATGAAGGCAACGGGTGGCTTACTGTGCCGGCTGTTATTTTTGCCCTGCTATCGCTTTCCATTCCATTTGGGTTTACCTTAAACCCTGAGAATTCCTGGCTTATGCAGGCTTTGCCTACTCCAATGTATGTGGTTCCGGTCGCGTATGCTGCACAAAGCCTGCTGGATATCCCTCACGAAACCTTTGAGGTTTTACATGGTTTGGTCAATGCGGTTTCCATTGGTCTTGCTTTGGCCGGTTTAGTGCTGGCTTATTGGGTGTATAGGCCGGGAGGAAAGCTACAAAAGTCATTTATTGAGAAAAGAGAGCCTGTGGGTGTATTTGGGCAAGTGTCGTTCTATCATTGGTATCTCAACGCCCTCTACGAGAAGATTATTCTAAAAGGTATTTTGGCCAAAGCCAGAGGGATGGCCTGGTTCGATAGGTGGATTGTAGACGAAGCGGTTAATCTGTTGGCCAAGTTACAAGTGGTAATAGCCTACCTTACCCGCTGGTTCGATCGTGTGTTTGTCGATGGTCTGGTTAATCTTACAGCTCATTCTATCGGAAAAGTGGGGCAATTAACCCGAAGTATCCAATCGGGTAACATTCAGGCGCAAATACTCGTGACCTTTATATTTTTGTTAACCTTAATTTTGCTGCTAGTACTTTAGCCTATGGAGCACATACTATCATATATCGTATTTATTCCTCTGGTTGGCGCTCTGGTAGTGCTTCTTACACCAAAGGCCTATCAGCATTTGTATAAAGTGCTGGTTATTGGTTCCACAGGCTTATCACTCTTGCTTACCTTATATGCCGTGCATATGTTCGATGGGGGGCTTGTGCCTCAAATATCGGGAGAAGCCAATCTGCAATTGGTCGAGAAGGTGGAGTGGTTTAGGCTTAGTCTGGGGTCGCTCGGTACTTTTTCAGTAGACTATTTGCTGGCGGCAGACGGCCTGAATATTTCCATGCTTTTGCTGGCCTCTATTGTATTGTTTATTGGAGCTATAGCCTGCTGGAAGATAAAGGAAAAACAAAAGGCATATTTTGGGCTTTATTTGCTTCTAAGTACTTCTGTGTTGGGGTGCTTTGTGGCTTTAGACTTCTTTTTGTTCTATCTCTTTTTTGAGTTTATGCTCTTGCCCATGTATTTTTTGGTGGGGCTGTGGGGTGGTCCCAGAAGAGAATATGCGGCCATTAAGTTTTTCATTTATACCCTTGTAGGATCTATCCTAATACTCATTGTAATGATTGGGCTGTACAACTCAGTGTATGACCCTGTGAAAACGGCCGAGCTGGCGGGCCTTAACGGCACAGAGCTAAGCATTGAAGAGGTTCAGGCTCTTGTGGCTGAGGGACGAATTGAAGAGGGACAATTGGTCAAATCTTTCAATATGCTTTATATGGCCAACCCGGCCAATTACATTCCGGGTTCATTGCTGGAGCGCAGTGGGTTAAGTACTTTGTTCGGTGAGCCTATCCGCTGGATGGCCTTTCTTGCAATCTTTATTGGGTTCGCCATTAAGTTGCCTTCTTTCCCGTTTCATACCTGGTTGCCCGATGCTCACGTGGAAGCTCCCACGCCCATTTCGGTGGTGCTGGCCGGAGTACTCCTAAAGGTGGGTGGATATGGCCTGATCAGAACGGCCTTTGCCATGTTTCCTGATGCAGCCTATCATTACGCCTGGCTCATTGGTTTTCTGGGTATGTTCTCCATTATTTATGGAGCTATGAATGCTTTGGCCCAAAAAGATTTAAAGAAGCTTATAGCTTATAGTTCCGTTTCTCATATGGGTTTTGTGCTTTTAGGTTTAGCGGCAATGACCAGCGAGGGAATTAGCGGAGCCATTTATCAGATGTTTTCGCATGGGCTCATTTCTTCTATGCTCTTTCTAATTGCCGGGGTACTCTACGATAGAACACATAACCGTACCATTGAACATTACGGAGGTTTGGCTCATCAAATGCCTTATTACACCGTGTTTGTAGGAATTGCCTTTTTCGCTTCGCTGGGTTTGCCGGGCTTTAGTGGGTTTATAGCGGAGTTGTTTGTGTTTATAGGGGCGTTTAAGTCTTCTGCAGTAATCGGTGCAATCCCTGCATGGATGGCCATAGTTTCTACTTTGGGACTGGTTTTGGCTGCCGGATACTACCTCTGGACCTTCCAGAAGATGTTTCTTGGTAAGTTTTGGGTAAAGGAAAAGAATTGGCTGCCTGCGCTTAAAGACCTGACCATTAGCGAATACATGGTATTAGTTCCGCTGGTGGTTCTCATCATTGCCTTTGGTATATACCCCGGCTTGTTGCTAAACTTAATCAATACCGGAGTGGAATCTTTTGTCGGACACCTAACCGAGTGGTCTAAATGATTGTTCTGGTGGCCAGCATGCAAAACCCGGGAGGACTTGCTGAGCAACTTCAGCGCTTAAAAGAAGGGCTTCATTTTATGTTGCCCGAAATAGGCATTGTAGTTACCATTATTTTGCTGGTGGTTTATGATCTCCTTTTTGAGAAGAATAAGTCTGTCGGACTAGCTGCCATACTGTTTTCTGCGCTTAGTTTTTTGCTGGTTTTTCAGGTATTGAGCTTCTTGCCCGAGGCAAATGCCCTGCCTTTATTCGAAGGTCTTGTGACTCATTCTGCCGGAGCTAATTTGTTTAAGATCGGCTTCTTGCTCAGTCTTTTAGTAGCTCTTCTAATGGCTGTTACTTCCCGAAAAGATAGTCTGCATTATTTCGATTCCAGCGAAGTATTGGTGTGTTTGCTGGGAGTGCTTCTTGGGGCGTTTCTTCTGGTTATGAGCTCCAACCTGCTGATGATTTATGTGGCCGTAGAGTTAGTGTCTATCTGTAGTTATTTATTGACAGGCTTGGGCAAGGGTAAAAAGAAATCGGAAGCGGCCATTAAATACCTGCTCTATGGCGCTGCGGCCTCTGCGGTAATGCTGTACGGAATGAGTTGGCTTTATGGGCTAACCGGATCAATCGATCTTAACTCCGACTCCTTCAAAATAGGTCTTGATTATGCTGCGGTGGTACCACTCAATATTGCTGTATTTATGGTGCTGTGTGGTTTGCTCTTTAAGCTTGGCGCCTTTCCCCTGCATGTGTGGGCTCCCGATGTGTATAGGGCCACACCGCTTCCAACGGTTGCTGTGTTTTCCGTAGTGCCCAAATTGGCTGCTCTTTTGGTATTGCTTAGGCTGGTGGCGGCTACAAGTGCAACCCACTTCGACTGGCAAACCTGGCTGGGAATACTTTCTATAGGAGGAATGGTTGTGGGTAACTTTTCCGCACTTTGGCAAGACAACGCTAAACGAATGCTGGCCTACTCGTCTATTGCTCATGCTGCTTTTTTACTGGCCGGAGTGTCAATTATGAATCGTACCGGTCTGGAAGCTACCGTGTTTTATGCACTGGCCTATTTACTCATGAATTTGGCAGCGTTTTACCTTATTCAAATGGTAGAAAATAAAGTAGGGAGTACATCGTACGAGCAGCTTAAAGGGATGGGCAAGAAGATACCATACGTTTCTGTTTTACTGCTTATTGTAATGGTTGCCCTCACCGGACTGCCGCCCACAGTAGGGTTCAATGCCAAGCTCTATTTGTTTAGTGCTGTTTATGATGAGTTTGGTCGCTCAGAGAGCACTATTTTGCTTTGGGTACTCCTTGTGGGGCTTCTCAATACCGTTGTTTCACTTTTCTATTACATTAAGATTCCCTACCTGCTCTTTTTTAAAGAAGGAGAGGGCAATGTAGCTCCTGGAGCCTACACCATTAGAGCATTAATACCCGGCACTTTACTGGTGTTGTCGGTGTTGTTACTATTCTTTAGGTCCGATTGGTTTGTTGACCTATTGAATAGTATTAATTTTGTGCTTTGAGAAGTTGACATGCTAGAGCCCATTAAACATGAGTGTGGTATAGCCCACATTCGTCTGAGAAAACCCCTTCAATACTATATTGATAAGTATGGTTCGGCAACCTACGCGGTAAACAAGCTTTACATTATGATGAAAAAGCAGTCGAACCGTGGCCAGGATGGTGTAGGGGTGGCCAATATTAAAATGGGTGTTGCACCCGGCCAACGATACATCAGCCGTTACAGAACCATTAACTCAGAACCGGTTGAAGAGATCTTTACCAAAATTGCCAAGAAGTTTGCCAAGGCCAAGAAGAAGGAGGGGTATAACCCCAAAAGTGCACAATGGCTTAAAAACAACATGGGTTTTACCGGAGAGGTGTGGCTTGGACACCTTAGGTATGGTACCCACGGAACTAACAGTATAGAGAGCTGTCATCCGTTTTTGCGGCAGAACAACTGGCGTAGCCGAAACCTGGTAATGGCCGGAAACTTCAACATGACCAATGTTGACGAACTCTTCGATATTTTACTTAGACTAGGGCAGCACCCCAAAGAAAAGACCGATACCGTAACGGTAATGGAAAAGATCGGTCACTTTATTGACGAAGAGAACCAGCGCATTTTCGATAAGTACAAGAAGAAAAAGGAGAACCACGAGATTACCGATATTATTGAAAATGAAATGGACCTGCAGCGTGTGCTCAAACGTTCATTCAAAGATTTTGACGGTGGTTATGCAATGGTGGGACTGCTGGGGCATGGCGCTTCTTTTGTGGTGCGCGATCCAAACGGAATTCGCCCGGCCTATAAGTATATAGACGATGAGGTAATAGTGGTGGCCTCAGAAAAGCAGGCCATCAAGGCCGCTTTCAACGTGAAATACAATGAGATAACCGATGTACAGCCCGGGCATGCTCTTATTATTCACAAAAGTGGTGAGTGGGATGAAGTGCCTATTATGAAGCAGCAAGAGCTTAAGGCCTGTTCGTTCGAGAGGATTTACTTTTCCAGAGGAAACGACCCCGAAATTTATCAGGAAAGAAAACAACTGGGGCGCCTTTTGGTACCTCAGATATTGAAGGCGATCAACTTCGACCTCAGAAACACTGTGTTTTCATACATTCCTAACTCAGCAGAAGTCTCGTTTTTGGGGATGATGCAAGGGTTGGATGATTACCTCATGCAAAAGCAAAAGGAGGTAATTGTAGATAAGAAACCTACGCTAGACGATATTGAGCAAATGCTCAGTTTTAGGCCCAGGGTAGAAAAGCTTGTGATCAAAGATGCAAAACTAAGAACCTTTATTGCAGACGATGCAAGCCGTGACGACATGGTGGCCAATGTCTATGATACAACCTATGAGGTGATTAGAAAAGGCATTGATACGGTGGTGGTTATAGATGACTCCATTGTGAGGGGTACTACTCTTGAGAAGAGTATTCTTCGCATGCTCGACAAGCTGGAACCCAAGAAAATTGTGGTGGTTTCTTCGGCACCACAAATCCGTTATCCCGATTGTTACGGTATTGATATGAGCAAGATTAAGGAGTTTGTGGCTTTCCGAGCCATGCTTCAGCTCATAAAAGAACACTATAAAGAAGACCTGCTAGAAGATGCCTACCATCAGATTCTGGCCAATATGGAATCTAAAGAGCAGTTAAACTATGTGCAAACTTTGTACAATCAGTTTACAGATGAGCAGATTTCGGCCAAGATTACAGAGATCATTAGGCCGGAGGGCTTAAAGGCTGAGTTGGAGGTAGTGTATCAAACGGTAGATAACTTGCACAAAGCTTGCCCAAACAATTTGGGTGATTGGTATTTTACCGGAAACTATCCAACTCCTGGAGGTATGCGGGTGGTAAATAAGGCCTTCGTTAACTTTATGGAGGGTAAGGAGGTAAGAGCTTATTAGTACTGAGTATTGGGTACAAAGTACCTAGCACAGTGACTACTGAACCCTAATACTAGTGTTTTGACTGTTAGAGCCGTCATTCTGAAGGCGGCACGACTGAAGAATCTCCTACTTGGCATAAAAAATTTAGAGGCTGTTTCAAAAGCTGGTTGTCATTCCCGGCTCCGATCGGGAATCCCTCAAATTGGCACTTAAGGCCGGTAGAGACTCCCAGTCGTCAGACCGCTCCGAGTGGTTTGGATGTCCATAAAAAGCAAAAGCCACTCAATGAGTGGCTTCATTATTCATTTTTTTTCGTGAAGCTGAACATACTTCAGCATATATAAGTGATAGACCCTGAATCAAGCCTGCCTGTCGGCAGACAGGTTCAGGGTGATGCTAACTTCTTAAACCGAGAAGCTCTCTCCACAACCACAGGTTCTGGAAGCGTTCGGGTTAATGAATTGAAAGCCTTTACCGTTCAATCCGTCAGAGAAGTCTAACGTTGTCCCCAACAAGTAAAGCAAGCTTTTTCTGTCTACCAGAATTTTCACTCCTTTATCTTCGAAGACCTCATCCTTCTCACGGATTTCGGCATCAAACTCCAGGTCATACATTAGGCCGGAACATCCTCCTCCTTGTACAGCTACCCGAATGTTATGATTGTCGGTTTTGCCCTCTTTCTTACGTAGCTCAATAATCTTCTCTCTCGCTATGTCGGTTACTTTTATCATCTTACGCTACTGGATTTAAAACTACACTAAAAACGGTTATGGTATTGATGTCTCTGCCATAATACAGTTTGTCTAGGGCATCGTACATATTGCTGGCTCTAAAGTAAGAAGTGTGTAGCTCATTGTCGCCTTTGGCGATCCACTGTACGGTGTACGACTGATACTTGTCTTTGTAAGACTGTACATAGTCATACATCTTTTTCAGTGCATCGAGCTTGTCGATTCCAACTTCAGAGTGAAACAGGAAGGACTGATTGTGCCTGGGGTTAATGGTAATAAGGTCTAGTTTTACCTTACCCTCAACCGTCTGAAATTCAAAACTCAGCTCACTGCCGGTTATGCTCAGGTGGCTTTCTATCTTTTTTTGAAGCTTTACGCTTTCTACGTGTATATCCGTTCCTGTAGTCATTTTTTTATTGTCTATTGTGCTGCTTCATCGCTATATTCAAGCGATTAACTTAACCAACCTTGGGTCGATTAAGTTCACATGCAGCCGCAAAGATAACCAATGAAAATCAATTGATTAAAAACTACGAAATGAGAAAAATAGAACACATTGGCATTGCTGTAAAGAGCATAGAAGAATCGAATGTGTTGTTTGAGAAGCTCTTTGGTCGAGCCCATTATAAGATTGAGGAAGTAGCCTCTGAAGGGGTCAATACGAGCTTTTTCCAGGTTGGTCCAAATAAGATTGAACTACTGGAAGCTACACGTCCAGACAGCCCCATAGCCCGTTTTATTGAAAAGAAGGGAGAGGGTATTCATCATATAGCTTTCGATGTGGAAGATATAAGGGCCGAAATGAAGCGATTGGAGGCTGAGGGGTTTACGCTTCTTAATGAGGAACCCAAGCGCGGAGCAGACAATAAACTGGTGTGTTTTCTACACCCAAAAACTACCAACGGAGTGTTGATTGAGCTGTGCCAGGATGCGGGGTAGTTCATAGGTCAAAGTTCATTGTTTATGATTCATAGTTCATGGGACATCTTTTTTAGATTGGGGGAGGTAAAACTTTTGTGCCTTGGCTGCCATAAGCTATAAAGAAACTTTTCAGGCAGCGTTGGCCCAAGGATTGGCCCATCCGTTCCATAAGAACTATCCAAATACTGGCCTTAGGGTTGTGCCCTTAAAATGAGCAGATTTCCAACTTTGAACCTGAAACATAAAACTCCTAAACTGAAATTGTATCTTTGCCCCAGAATAGAAAACTATGGCAGAAAAGCGTACAGAACTATCGGATTTGGGAGAGTTTGGTCTTATCGACCGAATTGCTGAAGGGATTGAAAGACAACATTCAAGTTCGGTGCTTGGCATTGGAGACGATGCGGCTGTGATGGATCGTGGCGAAGAGTATAGTCTGCTTTCTACCGATATGCTGGTAGAAGGTATACACTTCGATCTTTCCTATGCACCCATTCAGCATTTAGGCTATAAGGCGGTGGCGGTTAATGTTTCAGACATAGCGGCCATGAATGGAACTCCCGAACAAATAACAGTGTCTCTGGCCTTGAGCAATCGCTTTTCACTAGAAGCCATAGAGGCTTTGTATACTGGTATTAAAGCTGCAGCCAAAGATTTTAAAGTAGATATAGTAGGAGGAGACACCACCGCATCAACCAGTGGGCTTATTATCTCTATTTCTGTACTGGGGCGAGTGGCCAAAAATGAGGTGGTTTATCGCAAAGGCGCTGGGCAAAACGATATACTTTGTGCTACTGGCGATTTAGGGGCGGCCTATATCGGACTTCAGGTGTTGGAAAGAGAAAAACAAACCTACCTGGCCAACCCGCAAATGCAGCCGCAGTTGGATAAATACCAGTATATAGTACAGCGTCAATTGAAGCCGGTTGCCCGAATGGACATTGTGCACGAGCTGAAAGAAGCCGGGGTAGTGCCTACCAGCATGATCGATATTTCTGACGGGCTGGCGTCAGAGGTATTCCATCTTTCGAAACACTCTCAGGTAGCTTTTGCGCTGTATGAAGATCAGTTGCCAATCGATAAGCAGACCTATGATACTGCAGTAGAGTTTAACCTCGATCCCATTACAGCAGTGCTCAATGGGGGAGAAGATTACGAACTACTCTTTACCATAAAACAAGAAGATCATAAGAAGCTGGAAAAACATCCTGACATACATTTTATTGGCCATGCACAAGCCTTAGATAAAGGTAATTTGCTGGTAACTAGGAATGGCAACCGTGTACCCATTAAGGCCCAGGGGTGGAACCATCTAGCTGAGAAGTAGGAGGGTTAGTACAATTAAGCCAAAGAAAGTACTGACTATTGCTGCGTTGAACTTGGCCTCAGGGGTAAACCATCGAGAACTACCCAGTGCCCCGGCAATAAATACCAAAAGTGCGAACAGGTAAATAGCAGGAGGTGGGTTAATGGATTTAATATATGTTGACGACTGCGGGGTTTTAAAGCTGTGTACTCCATAAAAAAGGCTTTTCCGCAAAT
This sequence comes from Roseivirga sp. UBA1976, assembly GCF_002336325.1. Lineage (NCBI taxonomy): Bacteria > Pseudomonadati > Bacteroidota > Cytophagia > Cytophagales > Roseivirgaceae > Roseivirga > Roseivirga sp. UBA1976. The sequence goes on from NZ_DDDQ01000134.1 coordinate 25,811, forward strand.
CAACCGTTTGCCCTAAAGCAGGGGCTAAAGCAGGGTCAGAGACCTTTATCGTAATACGTTTGGTAGGAGCATCGGGTGAGCCACCTGGGCTTTGGCACTCCACATTCACAAGTTCAAACAGATTGATGACCTGGGCAGAGCCTGCATCGGTAAAGATGAAAAAATCCAGAATGAAGCTGAAGGCAAACAACATCATAATCCTGTTAATGATGGCAGCTGTTCGGGCATTGGCCTTGTAGTCTGTTGGGCTGTAGCGATTTCGCCCGGAGTAGCCCAAGTCTTGTACCCAGCTGGTGGCCCGCTCTTCTTCCTGTCTCCTGAGCATTTCCTGTACCTCAGCCCAGGTAAAGGTTATTTCCGGCTCATTTAAATCTCCATTGTCGTATCGCCTGCGAGTGTCCTCATTACTGAGAATGGAGTGTGCTTCAGTGAGCTCCTGAAAACGAGCCTGAGCATTGGCCGAATTATTAAGGTCGGGGTGGAAGTGCTTGGCCTTTTGCCGATAAGCTCTTTTGATATCTTCTTGTGTGGCCGACCGTCCTATTCCCAATATCTCATAGTAATCTTTACTCATATCATTTTGATTGGAATGCTATTAGGGAGAGCTATTTCTTTTTACTTTCAGGCCTTTAAGAAGCTATTCCGATTCAAATTATTAAATCTTGTTTATGAAGCCAATACATTATTTCAACGGTGAATTTTTACATAAAGAAGACATCCATATTTCGGTCGATAATGTGGGCTTCTTAAGAGGGTTTGGGGTTTTTGAATTTTTTAAGGCCAAAGGCTCTTCGCCCATATTTATAGAGGATCACCTGGAAAGGCTCTATCGATCGGCAGCAGGATTAGGCCTCGAGGTGCCTTTGAGTAAAGAGCAGTTCCGCGAGACCGTTAAGCAACTGTTGGTGAAAAATGATATGGCCTATTCTTCGGTTAAAATAGTCTTGAGCGGTGGGCCTTCCACCGATGGGTTTACACCGGGACCTACGGAGGTGCTCATTTTAAATATGCCTTTTGCCGATTTAGACGCCTCGGTTTATGCACAGGGAGTAAGCCTTATGCTTTGCCAATACGAGCGAGACTTTCCGCATATTAAGAGTTTGTACTATGCCAACGCTGTTGCGCTTCAACCAGAGTGGAAGAAGCAAGGGCATATTGATGTGTTGTATTACAAGGGAGAGTATGTTTCGGAAGTGTCGCGCTGCAATGTGTTTATGGTAAAAGACGGGGTGATCAAAACCAATCAGGAAGGAGTGCTTAGCGGAATTACCAGAATGCATGCCATCGAAGCTCTTAAAAATAGGTGGCCCGTAGAAATAGCTCCCTTAAAACTAAAAGAATTGTTAAGTGCCGATGAGGTATTCATTACCAGCACCACAAAGAAAATTCTACCGGTTGTGAAACTTGGAGATCATCAGATTGGTACGGGTTCACCGGGTCTTGTGAGCAAAGCTGCGTTAGACGTCTTCAATGCCTATATAGAAGATCACCTGGCCGGCAATCAGGCAGCGTGCATTTCATAGCCAATTACATCCAGCAACATGTCTACTATTTGCACAGGAATGCGCTTTTCCATTTCCTTGTATCTATAGTTAATCACATGGCCATCTTCAAGCTGAAAGGCTATACGCCCTGTCTGAATTTTATTTTCAAAGATTTGAATCTCCAGAATAGTCTGGTCTATGCCATTGCTGTAGGTGTTGTTGATTCGCCAGGTCACATTATTCCCTATCTCTACCAGCTTGTTAAGCAGGCTACGGACAGTTTCTTTTTTCTCGTGAAATAGCTGAATCATTGCAATAACGTTGATACAATATACTAAGACAACGCTATTTGCAAGGTTAAGTTTGGTAAAATTTACCGGTGTCTGCTCAATCAGTCATCTTCCGGGTAAGGCACAAAAAGAAAGTTGGTAAAGTCGGGCTCCACCACAAAAAGACAACAAAACTCATCGGGGTTTTTATATGCTTTTTTGAAAGCCTCCGCATCTTCTATAAGCTTGCGTTGCACAAACTCATCGATATAGGTGATGTAGTAATTCCAGTTAATGGCCAGGTCTTCTTTGCCAATAAGTTTTTGCCCAATGGCAATGTCTACTTTAGAAATCGGAAATATGGGATACTCCGAAAAGCCTCTTTTTTTCACCTGATAGGCAGCTTCTTTCAAGGTATCGGCCACCACCACAAAGTCTTTGGTAATGGTGCCCAGGTATTTGCCATTCAATTCCGGATCGTTCTGCATAGCGCAAAGTTAAGGCTAAGTGAGCAAGTAGAGAAACCTTAAGTCCAACAAGTATAAATGTGAGGGGGCGAGGCGTATTTCCATGTCATGAGTAAGGCTGACCAGATACGTTTAAAATCCGCTGTGTGCCACCGCTCGTCCTATTCTTCTTTCAGGTATTTTACCGGATTGAGCCGCATGGCCTTGAACAGTTGTGAGTAGATGGTGAGTATGGCAACCACTAAGACACTGGATACGGAGAAAAACATAATGCCCATTCCGAAACTAACATGTTCGGGGTAATTGTTTAACCAACCCTGCATAATCCAATAGGCTACACTTATGCCCGTAACTACTCCCAGAATTAAAAGAAGAAGGTATTTCCCAAGATAAAGCCCGAATATTTTGCGAGCTCGGGCGCCTACTACTTTTCGGATACTTACCTCTTTGAGGCGCTGCCTGATCTGAGTGCCAACAAAGCCCATGAGCCCCATGCATGAAAGCACTATGGCAATAATGCTGCCCCCTCTAGATACTTTCTGAATGTTAGTTTCCAGCTCATACTGATTTGCAATGTCATCTTCCACAAGGGTGTAGTTGAGTGGATAAGGAGCAAACATTTCGTTGTGTATGGCCTCTATCTGTTCCATTAGTGCCTGGTTCATAGCGTCAACTTTCACGTGCGTATCGTAAGTAGTGAGGTAGCCGCCCATATACAGTATCAGTGGTTGAACGGGAGTGTGCAGCGATTCGAAATTAAAGTTCTTTACTACCCCGATAATCGTGGGCTTACTAAAATCGCCATAGCTGAAATTTATGGTAGTACCTACGGCATTTTCCATGCCACGCGCTTTTACAAAGGCCTCATTTACAATGCAGGCCTTGGTGAAGTCTGTGGCTATACCGGGGTCAAAATTTCTGCCTTGCAATAATTCCATGCCCATGGTTTCCAGATAGTCTGTGTCAACCCTGGCATGGCGTACAATAACCTGCTCACCCTCATCGGTTCGATAGTCGGTGCCATTGAAGCCGGAGGCTATGGACACATTTTGTATACCTGAGAGGCCAAGTAAGCGATTCTTGAATGTGTTTTTCAGAGACTCCTCCTCAATAGGTCTGAAAATGCGTACCAGGTTTTCTCCGTTGTAGCCAATGTCATAGTTCAATAAAAAGTTAAGCTGCTTGTTCAGTGTGAGCATACTGGCCAATAAGAAAACAGCTATGCAAAACTGTAGGGTAACCAGCATTTTAGAAAGCAGATTTCTACCGCCCAACCTGGCTTTGCCCTTGAGCCCGGCCACCGTTTTGAAGCGAGAAAGGAGTAAGGCCGGATATAAACCGGCTAGCACGGTGCTGAGCAACATTATGCCTACTCCGCCAAGAAGAAATTTTTGGGAGAAGATGACTGACAACTCATAGCTTTTATTGGCATATGTGGCAAAGGCCGGCATAATTATATAGATAATACCCACCGAAAGAAACAGGGCCAGGAATGACGAAGTAAAGGCTTCGACTACAAACTGTTTGAATATACCGGTTTTCTCAGCACCAAAAACTTTGCGCAAGGCTACTTCTTTGAGCCGAACAAGGTAATTGCCCACGGCAAAGTTGGCGTAGTTTACACAAGCAATTAGCAGGCAAAAAGCTCCTATAATGGCCGTTATAAGTATCATCTGATTATCTCCCCGCGCATTTATGCCATTGCCCGTACGAAGTTCCGGGTTCAAGTGAATGTCCGTAAGTGGCTGAAGCCCCAGGGCCACGTCAGCTTCGAACTCATCGTTCTGCAATAGAATATCGGTCATTTGTTGTTCTACTTCATTCACCGAAACCCCTTCAGCCAGAGTGAAAAAGCAATTCATATTAATGTCGAACCAAATGGTTGTGCGTCTTTGATTGGCCTGTGCCCACAGGCTGAAAGGCATCAGTATTTCGGGCCGTATAGAGGTGTTGCCAGGAAAGTCGCGGTATATACCAATCACCTTAAAGCGTGCTTCCTCGTTGTCTAACACTAAGGTAATTTCATCCGAACTCAGGTCGGCAGGAATGCCGTAGCGCAGGGCGGTGCTTTCGGATATAACCACTGTCGAAGGTTCATTGAAGGTGCCTGCTTCGCCAATTAAGAAGTTTACATCAAATATGTCAAAGAAGTCACCATCGGCATAGTGTGTTACCTGGTTAATGAACTCCCTGTCGATTTTACCCAGAAAGAAGCCGCTTTTGTACCTGCTCGAAAGTTCAATTCCTGCTATCTGTCGAGGCAACTCTTCACCCATAAGATAGGAAGAGCCTGCAAAAACGCTGGGCTTGTCGCCAAAACCCATGGAAGCCTTAATGCGATATGTCCGGTCTGCTTTTTCATAAAACCCATCAAAGGAGTATTCGTCTGTTACAAAGACAAAAGCCAGCCAGCTGATGGCTATGCCTATGGCCAGCCCTAGAATGTTGAGTGTAGAGTAGCCTCTGGTTTTCCATAAAAAACGAAGCCCCGTTTTGAAGTAATTGTGAAGTAGCATGATTCCTGAATGTTGAGTTTTGACCTTAATTTTTACTTGGTGGAAGCTTTTGAAGACTTCCCAGATGTATTTTCTTTTGGCGTAGGCAGACCCCCGCGTTTCATGGCGCCACACAAAAGCCTCATGCAGGTCGCCTTCTACCTCTTCGAGCACCTCGGTTGGGCAAATGCGCTGCAACAGCCTAACGGCCCACTGTGGAGGTTTAGGCAATGCCATAATTGAAAGAGGCTTTGGGAACCTGAGACCACATTTGTGTTCTTCTTTCCTGAATTTCGTGAGCTACTTTGTAGCCGGTGGGCGTGGCTCGGTAGAGCTTTTTGCGTTTTCCTCCCCGTTCCGGGGTGGGTTCGCCAAAGCTTGATTTAACCAGTCCTTTTTTTTCCATGCGCTTAAGCACCATGTGAATGGCCGGTAAAGAGATGGCTTGTTTCATGTGTTCTTCATATACTTTGGCAATCTCTACACCGTGGCTCTCCTCCTGCATGAGTAGAATAATGAGAATGGTTTCTTCCAAGGTACCCAAAGAGTAATCGCTCATATTGTTAACATTTGTTTAAAATATGTCTGACGAATATAATTAACAGATGTTTAAAAAATCAAAATAGTTTGAATGAAGAGGGAAATTTATGTAGTGAACCGATGGATACGCAGGGTAAAGCTTATCGACTCTTGATTCTTTTTTAGCGACAGTGGCATAAGAAGAAAGTGGAGGGTGCCTCCAGGATCGGCTTATTAACCTCCTGGGCCTTTAACCAATTGGCAGGCACAGATGCATAAGCTTAGAAACCCATAAGACACCCTCTGGATCAGACTAGTATTTTAGACAGCCGCCAATGCCTGGTCAATATCCCATTTGAGGTCTTCGATATTTTCAACTCCAATGGAAAGCCTTACCAGCGCATCGGTAATGTTCGATTTTATTCTGTCTTCAATGGGTACTCCGGCATGAGTCATTGAGGCAGGATGCTCTGCCAGTGATTCTGTGCTGCCAAGACTTACGGCCAATTTCATAAGCTTAAGGTTGTTGAGAAAGCGGAATGCCTCTTTCTCTCCTCCTTTAATATCGAAAGAGACCATAGCGCCAGTTCCTTCGCACTGTTGCTCGAAAATTCGCTTTTGGTTCTTGTCTTCTATAGAGCCGAGGTAGTAAACCCTCTCTACCTTAGGGTGTTTCGTCAGAAATTCGGCTACCTCTATGGCATTTTGTTGTTGCAGGTCCATTCGGGCTTTGAGAGTTTCAAGGCTTCGCATTAGTAGCCACCCTGTCCATGGTCCGGCCATATTACCCAGAAAAGTCCGCATGGCTTTTACTTCAGCAATTAAAGCTTTAGAGCCCAGGCAAGCTCCTGCTATTACATCGCTGTGGCCGCCAATGTACTTGGTGGCCGAGTAGAGAACAAAATCTGCTCCGTGTTGCAGCGGGTGTTGCCAAAGCGGCCCCATGTAAGTATTGTCAACAGCAATCAAAGGCTGGTTATCTTCAGAGGCCAGAGCGTTGGAAATTCGTTTGCACATGGCCAGGTCGATCAGCGCATTGGTGGGGTTGGCCGGAGTTTCCACAAAGATCATCTTGAGTTTGGAGGCCAGTCCCCTGTCGCTTATGGCTTTCATTATCTCTTCTTCTTGCTGGTGTGCATCGAAGCCGATGATTTCTATGCCAAAACGGGTTAATATTTCTTCTATAAAATGGCTGGTTCCACCATAAACAGGTTTGCTGTAGAGTAAGGCATCGCCAGGGCTCAGGAAGCCCAGCAGTACAGTGGTAATGGCCGACATGCCACTTTCAAAAACGGCACAATCTTCTGCTTTATCCCACAGCGTGAGCCGGTTCTCTAAAATTTCCAGGTCCGGATTGTTCAGTCGGCTATAAATAAGTCCCAGTTCCTCCGACTCTCCTTTCTCTCGAAGGCCATAGGCTACTTCGAAAAACGACTTGCCTTCTTCGGCATTCTTAAAAACAAAAGTACTGGTTTGAAAAATCGGGCATTTAATGGCTCCTTCAGAAAGGGCCGGCTTATAGCCATAAGACATCATGAGGCTCTCGGGCCTCATGCGTAGTTCGGGTTGTTCCATTTCCATAGTTTGAGATAGAAAATAGATCAAAAATCTTTTTGATGTCAATTGATCAGAAAATATATCTTATTTATATTTCCATTTAAGAAATATTTACTTGATGAGGCTTGGAATAGGTGCCTCAAAAGAAAAAAAATCTTTATGGATGCTATCGATAGGGAAATATTAAAGGCGTTGCAACTTAACGCCAAGCTTACCAACAAGGAGCTGGCTGCCCGATTGGGGCTTACCATTACTCCTGTTCATGAGCGAATCAAAAAATTGGAAAGAGAAGGTTTTATTTCTCATTACTCGGCCATTTTGAACAGTCGGAAAGTGGGACTAGGGCTTGAGGTTTTCTGTAGTGTTTCGCTCAAAGATCATCAAAAGGAATTCATTGAGCAGTTTGAAAAGGATGTGATGGCTCTGGAAGAGGTTATAGAGTGTTACCATATTGGTGGGCGTTTCGATTATCTGCTTAAAGTGGCGGTACATAACATGGAAGCCTACAGAAGTTTTGTTTCACAAAAACTGGCCGAACTCGATAACATAGGCAATGTTCAGAGTTCTTTTGTTATGTCTGAGGTGAAAAAATCGAATAAGCTTCCACTCTAATCTTAATTAGAACCCTAACAAAGCGAGCATGGTGAGGCATTGGCCCTTGGCTACCAATTGCTTTTTGGTGTAGGGTCATAGCGATGCCAGGGCACCTCATTGACCCAGTTGAACCCACGGTTGGTTAAATAGAACCGTGAGAGATCGTAGGTTTTAAGTTGTAAAAACAAGCTGTCTTGCTCCAGAACACCGCGTATCTGCAAGCCATCGTTGAGCTTTTCATAGCGCAGCGGATAGTCTTTGCGCAGCGAGTCGGCTCCAATAGAAATGGTAATGGTTTGGGTGGTAGTGTCTATGGCCGAGCTGTAGAAGCGGGTTCTGTCGTCCATATACATTACCATGGTATTCTGCGGGCTTTCAAAGATCATTCGCTGCCAACGCTCATCATCGGTAAGAAGTGGAGGTATGGTGTCGCCATTCTTAACAAAGGTAATTACATCGTAAAGTCCGTATAGGGCCGATTTAGGCCTGAGTTCTCCGTATTGCGACCTCCCGGAAATCCCCGCTTCAATTCGCTCATAATAGATGTAGCCAATAAAGAGCACCTGAACAATGAGTAGCCCCAATTGTTTCTGAGCCGACTTAAAGAAAGGAGGCCAGGGTGTAACAGCTTGAGGCTTTTGCCAAATGAATACGCCCAAAATGGCTTTATAATCTATAAGAGCGATATAAAGCCCCATGAGCATTAGCTGGGCAGAAAAAAGCTTTACCGGCACATCATAGGCCATGTTGAGCATAAACACATTGAACATTACGCCAAAGGTTACCAGTCCGCCCAGGGTTCGGGTGCGTCTAAAGATTAATAAGGTGCCGGCTATAACCTCGCTCAGCCCTGCATATACCGAGTAGGTTTTGGAGGCCCCCATGAAGGTCCATAAAAGCCCCATGGGAGATGACTGACCATAGGTGCGCAGCAATCTGTCAATTCTCAATTCGGGCATTTGCAGATAAAACACCTTAATGAATCCGTAAATGGCCATAAAATAGACTAAATAATAGACCACCACCATTACAAACACCCTCCAAAGACGGTAGTAGTTCTTTCTGTTCCTATCGGCAAGGCTCCATACAAGGGTGCCCACAATAGCCAATAATAGAAAAAGGCCGTATTGAATCCAGTTTTCGGTTCTGTCTCCGCTGCCGGGGCTGCCATCGGGTAGGCCTTCCATGCCTAGCAAGGAGGTAGCCACCTGTTCGGCACACCAGGTCCAGAAGTCTGAAAAGGCCTGTGCGAGTGTAAACTCATTGAAAAATCCCAGTATAGTAGAAAAGGGAAAGGGTAGAATAAAGAGCAAAAAGAAGATAAAAGTAAACCTAAAGCTTACTTTTTGGATGGGAGACCAGGCCTGAGGAAGGTACATAAGCTATTCGTTAAAAAAGGTAATGGGCTTGCCTACTTAGATCATCTGAACGTAGCCCCATTGTACCTGCCGCTAGCCGCAAATAGCCAATGGTGAAGACACCAATGTGGGTCAGGCATGAAAGTCTACCACAGAAGACTTAACTAAGTTACCAAAAGGTGAAAATAAAAATACCTAATCCTCTAATTGACCGAAACACAAAAAAAGCAAGTTTCCAATATGTTTGTTAGCTTTAGTTAACCACAACCACCCATGAAAAAGGAAAGCAACTTTAAGAAGTTTCGTTATTTTTTGGCCGAACTACTTATACTAATAATTGGCATAACGGCCTCGTTTGCACTCAATGAATTTAGAGTAAACAAGCAGGAGCAACGGCAACAAAAAGACTTGCTTAAGAGCTTTAAGGCCAATTTGGTAGTAGATAGTACCATTCTGCACCAAGGCATTAAGCAGTTGGAAGGTCAGCTAAAAAACGCTCAAAAGCTGCTCGTTAATACCCCTACAGAATATTCCGACTCCACGGTGGTATGGGTGGTTTCTTTACTCAACTACGTACCGTTCAGCAGTAACGACATTACCTATCAGGAAATGAAGAGTGTGGGTTCTACACGAATCATCGGCAACGACTCCCTAACCGCTAAGATTATCGGCTTGTATGAAAATGGTTTTGAGTTGGTAAATACCTGGACTGACATAGACTCTGAGCATGTGAGGCTAAAGATGATTTCGTATGTAGAAGAACAGTTTCCCTTTGTCTTAGGCTTTCAGTACGGGCGTGCAGCAGCAAGCACTCAAAGAGAGTTTCTTCGGGCAGTGCAGGCCGATAAGTTCAAACATCTGATACAGTTTGGGGCATCTTACAAGGCCAGTACCAAATACAGCTTTGAGCAGGTGCTCGAAGATATTCGTGAAACCCTGGCCCTGATAGACGAAGAACTGGCTATTTCCCAAAAATCTTCTGATCCAGAGAGTACTTCCCGGGGCCTGTAATGAGAATGGTTAGAAAGGAAAGTAGGTAAAAGACCGCTTTCTCCTGAGAGCTAAACGGGTCATCGGCATGAGCCACTTGCCAGGCCACCAGCATGGTAACGATTAGCGGAATTGCCGCTAGCCGTGTGGTTAGGCCGAGTATCACCAATACGGAGCATACAAATTCGGCAAAGGCGGCCAAAATTAAAGAAGCCTCCACGCCTATGCCTAGCGGGTCTCCAAAGCGAAAATCTCCATTAATTACACGTTCAAACTTACCCCATCCGTGGGTAATCATCATGGCCGAAGCACCCACTCTAAAGAGGAGTAGACCAATGTTTATTGAGGCAGAGTGTTTGCCGGTTCTGAGTAGTCTTTTGAGCATATCTCGCTTTTTTTTCGAGAATAGCCCATCCGGACATTATTTGCAATACTCATTTATATATTCGGTAGCCAGCGGGTCTTTTAGCTCATCGCCCATCTTAAAGTCTTCACAGGCTCCTGTCAAACCATACTTTTTCGACTGATATTTGGCCATACCTCTTCGTGTGTAGGCTTCGGCATATTTTGGGTTAAGTTCAATGGCTTTATTAAAAGTTTCTATGGCAGCTTCGTAATTTTCATAGACAAAAAATACCATGGCTTTATTAAAATAGGGTATGGGCAAGGTTGGGTCCAGCCGAATGGCACGGTCAAAATCTACAATGGCAGCACTGCCTGCAGAACCTCGGGCATAGGCAGCTCCCCGGCTAATAATGGCCTGTACGTTTTGTGGATCCTCATCAATTACCCTGGTTAAATCGGCAATGGCGCTACGGTTTTTACCCAACTTTACATACGAGCGCCCTCTCAACTCCAGGGCCTCCATATTGTTCGGATCTCCTTTAAGCAAGGTGTTCATATCGAATACTACATACTCATATTTCTCCATTTCAAACAGGCATCTGGAACGGCCAAGCATACTCAGGCGGGTGTTTTTCTGACGATTCACCAGAAGTGTGTAATCGTCATAGGCTTCATCGTACAGGCCTAATTTTTCTTTGGCAGTGGCACGGTTAAAGATCGAAAAAGCATCTTCCGGCTCAAGCCTTATCACCCGATCATAAGTTGCAACGGCTGCTTCGTACATTCCTTGTTGAAGGTACTCATCTGCTTCTTCTCTCGTAGCCGACATATCGCAGGAGAGGGTGATCAACAAAAGAGTTAGGTAAGTAACTAATGATTTAGTGCGCATATACAAATAAACTAAAACATTAGTTTTTTCAATAAAAAAATCAAGAAAAAATTGACATTGGCAGGTGTGGGCGGTGGGGCTTAATAGCTGCCGTGATATTTACGGGTAAACCATTCCAGCGAAAATAGGGCAAGCAGCAGGTATAGCCACCACGGGTTGTTAATGATTGGGTTGAGCTTTTCGTTAGCCCTCGATATTGGCCGCGCATCGAGTTCATCGATCTGCCGCAGGGCATCTTCGTAGTTCGCCAGCAGATAAAACCGGCCTCCCGAATTTTTGGCAATATTCCTTAGTAGCTGATGATTGGCCGTTAGGTCTATATCTTCCAACTGCAGGGCCTGCACGGAAAAAGTGCCCTCGGCTGTTTCTCGCTTGCCGGCCAGACTGGTGTTGGCCGTATAGCGATATACGCCCGGCTCCAGCCCTCTTATTTTAAAATTTTCGGTTGGGGAGTTCACAAAATTATACTCTTCCGTTTCGCCTGCCGCATTGGTTAGTTGCAGGTCTATGCTGTAGTCATACACCTTTTCATACAGCTGATTATATACTTCTGTATTGAACTCAATCACTTCCGTGTTGAAGTAGCTCTCTTGGGTGGTGTTAATGCGAAAGTTGCGTTTATCGTCCTTAGTGGCTAAAAACTGAATCAACTTTCCAAACAATTCATCAAACAACTTACTCTCTTCGAACTGACCGTTTTCCTGAAGACGCCACTTCCAAAAGCCCGCCCCCGAAAAAACGGCCGACTTGGTATCGTCCCCATTGAGCACAGTAAGCAATGGGCGGCTGGTTTGCGCACTGCCAACTTTCTGATAGAGATAAACACTTGCATTGGCTTTTATTTCAAAATTGCCATATGGAGCTCTCACAGGTGGATAGTTACCGGCACGGTAGAGCAGTTCCTGGTTTATGTTAAAGAGTTCAAAATTGGGGTTAAAGTTAGGCGATACAGCGTCTGACTGACCGAAGTTGTTATAGGCCAACACCGGATTGAGCGCATTCACCGTGTTAAGGTCTTCAACTCCGGTAATATAAAAGGTGTTGGTTTGGCTTATCCAGGCACTCAACCAATTGGGCATATCAGTTATTTGGGGCAGTTGGTGTAAAACAATCAGGTCGTACGGCCCTTCGGGAGTTTCTTGTGCTATTCCCTCAATAAAAACATCAACCTCAACCCCCTCTTTGCTTTCTATAACCGCTCGCAGTGCTTTGATATCGGGGTGCGGTGCGGCAGCCGCAATTAAAATGCGTTGTTCACTGTCAACCACTTCAATAAATGCTGTGCGAGAATTGTTACTCACTGAGCTTTCATTTGCCTTGGGGCGTACAGAAACCCTGTAGCTTTCAATGCCCAATGTTTCGGCATCTAGTAAAAATGAAACAGTATTAATCTCCTGATCGCCTCTTATAGTTACCGATTTACTTTCTACCACCTGCTCATTGCGCAACACATCAACAAAAACCTCCTCACCCACATAGCCATTGTTGTATAGATCCACCTCTAAGGGGAAGCGGTTGCCCTGATAGGCTATTTTGTTATAGTTGAGTCGCTTGATGCTCAAATCCTGCTCAGGAATGGTATCGCCAAGGGCCAGGCTAAACACAGGGTAATTGAGGGTAAGAAACTGAGGAGAACTGCCATAGTTGTGTATACCATCACTCACCAATACTGTGGCCGTAAGGTTCTGTTGTTCAAAGTCTTGTCTTATTCCTTGCAGTACTCCATGCAGGTTGGTGGATTCTGCCGAAAAGGAAAGCTCTTCTATGCCACCTAAGTAGCCGTTTAAGCCCCTAAGCCGAACATCATAGTCACTTTGGTTTAGGATGTTAAACAAAGATTCTATCTGGTTTCTTATGCTTGTAAAATCGGTCGAATCATAAGCATCTTTTATGGAAGCAGAATCATCGATGGCCACAACTACAATTGGCTTTTCTTCCAGATAGGTCACCTGATTGAGCAGGGGCCCCAGAAGAAAAAAGCAGATTAAAGCCACGGCAGCCGCTCTAAGAATCAAGAGTGCGTAGTTAATGCTCCTGCTCCAGGGGCTTTTTTTGGAATAAAGGATAAAGCCATAGCTAAACCCCGCTATCAGACAAAGCGGAATGAACCACGGAGAAGCGTCTGTCTGTAAGGTGACTTTACTCAGAAATAGCAGAAGACTACGCAATGGCTTTTAGTATGGAATGAAAATCGGTTGATGCCATAATAACGCATTCGAGCGAAATTTGGTCATCAACCGATGATGAAAATTGCAATGATTTGATAAGCGGTGCTTAGGTGAGCATACCTCCGTCAACCACCAATGTCTGGCCGGTTACATATGCCGATAGATCAGAAGCCAGGTATAGACAAGCATTAGCCACATCTTCCGGACTACCACCTCGCTTAAGAGGAATGGCGTCTCTCCAGCCCTGAACAGTTTTTTCGTCAAGTGCGTCAGTCATTTCTGTTTCTATGAAACCCGGGGCCACAGCATTGGAGCGTACTCCTCTGGAACCAAGCTCAAGAGCAACAGATTTGGTAAAACCTATAATTCCTGCTTTGGAAGCCGCATAGTTAGCCTGTCCGGCATTGCCCTTTATGCCCACCACAGAAGTGATATTAATAATAGAACCACCCCTTTGTTTCATTAGTGTTCGGGTAGCTGCTTTAACCGTATTGAAGCAAGATTTTAGGTTCACGTTCATTACCTCGTCCCACATCTCTTCGGTCATTCGCATCAACAGGTTATCTCTGGTAATTCCCGCATTGTTCACAATTACATTGAGGCTGCCAAATTCAGCTACAATATCATTCACCAGTTGCTCTGCAGCAGCAAACTCCGCGGCATTCGATCGGAAGCCCTTAATCTTGGTGCCAAAAGCAGCAAGCTCTTGTTCAAGTGCCTGTCCTTTTTCTACGCTAGATAAGTAGGTAAAAGCCACATTGGCGCCTTCCTGAGCAAATTTTGTAGCAATGGCTTTCCCAATGCCTTTCGATGCTCCGGTTACCAGAGCCGTTTTTCCAGTTAATAAACCCATAGTGTATTTGTTATCAATTTTTTTTCAAAAAATGTTCTTGTCAGTTTAGAGTTTCAAATAAAGCCAAAAGCCTTTACTCCTCCAATTTCCTGGTTTTGATGTGACTGGATTTGGATTAACTTTGCCCTTCCCAAAAACAGGTAAAGTAAAATTATGGCAACAAAGTACGACTTAATAGTTATTGGAAGTGGACCGGGCGGTTATGTGGCAGCAATCAGAGCCTCGCAACTCGGCATGAAAGTAGGTGTGGTAGAAAAAGCAGAACTGGGCGGAATTTGTTTGAACTGGGGCTGTATTCCCACAAAAGCACTGCTCAAAAGTGCTCAGGTATTCGAATATATTCAGCATGCCAGCGACTACGGAATTAAGGTAGATAAAGCCTCTGCCGATTTTGGAGCCATGGTGCAAAGAAGTCGTGATGTTGCCAATGGTATGAGCAAAGGGATCAACTTCCTTTTCAAGAAAAATAAAATTGATCATATAGTAGGTTTCGGAAAGCTCAAAGCCGGAAAGAAAGTAGAAGTAACAGCCGAAGACGGGTCCAAGACTGACTACTCTGCCGAGCATATAATTGTAGCCACCGGAGGCCGTGCAAGAGAATTGCCCCACATGCCAATCGATGGCAAGAAAATTATTGGCTACCGTCAGGCTATGTCTTTAGAAAAACAGCCAAAATCTATGGTGGTAGTTGGTTCAGGAGCTATTGGGGTAGAGTTTGCCTACTTCTATAACTCCATTGGCACTGAAGTAACCATTGTTGAGTATATGGATCGAATTGTTCCGGTAGAAGATGAAGAAGTATCGAAACAACTCGAAAGAACCTATAAAAAGGCAGGCATGAAGATCATGACCAATGCCGAAGTAACGGCCGTAGATACCAAAGGAAAAACTTGCAAAGTTTCGGTGAAAACCAAGAAAGGTGACGAGACTCTTGAGTGCGATGTGGTACTTTCAGCCGTAGGTATAAGCACAAATATTGAAGGCATTGGTCTGGAAGATGTAGGTGTGGCTACCGATAAAGGTAAAATTCTGGTAGACGACTATTACAAAACCAACATTCCCGGAGTATATGCCATTGGCGATGTAGTGCATGGGCCAGCTCTGGCACACGTAGCTTCGGCCGAAGGAATTATTTGTGTCGAAAAAATTGCCGGTCAACACGTAGAACCTTTGGATTACAACAACATTCCGGGTTGTACATATTGCCAGCCCGAAATTGCCTCTGTAGGCTATACTGAAAAAGCAGCTAAGGAAGCCGGTTATGAAGTGAAAGTGGGCAAATTCCCATTCTCTGCTTCAGGTAAGGCCAAGGCAGGAGGAGTGCCCGATGGTTTTGTAAAAGTGATTTTCGATGCCAAATACGGTGAGTGGCTGGGAGCCCACATGATTGGCGCCAACGTAACCGAAATGATTGCCGAAGTGGTAGCTGCCAGAAAGCTGGAAACTACAGGTCATGAGATCATTAAATCGGTACACCCTCACCCAACCATGTCTGAGGCCGTTATGGAAGCCACCGCAGCAGCTTATGACGAAGTAATTCACCTTTAATTCATGAAGTAAATCAAAGCCACTCCCCAACATATGGAAGAAAGTGAACTGGTGCTTCGGCTGAAGGATCGGGACAAAAATGCCATGGCTTATCTTTATGATAAGTACAGCGCAGCACTTTTGGGGGTGGCTTCAAGAATTATAAAAGATGATGACATCTCTGAAGAAGTTCTTCAGGATGTCTTCATGAAAATTTGGAATAAAATCGATCAGTACGATGCTTCCAGAGGTAGGTTCTTTACCTGGATGATGAACCTTACCCGGAATGCCGCTATCGATAAACTGCGGTCGAAAGAAATTTCCAGGTCGTCTAAAACCGACTCAATGGATGACTACGTATATAGAGTCGACAGCCGCAACAGCACCGAAATGCACACCGATGGAATAGGGGTGCGTGCCTTATTAAACGACTTGGTAGAAGAACAGAAGTTCATTCTGGAGAAGGTATATTTCGAAGGGTTCACTCACACAGAAATTGCTGAAGAATATGACATACCTTTAGGTACTGTTAAATCCAGGCTGCGCTCTGCCCTAAAACATATGAGAAAAAAGCTGGCTTAGCCGTGAATATAGAAGAATACATATCGTCAGGAATACTTGAGGCCTACGCGCTCAACGAGCTCTCTGCAAAGGAAATGAGAGAAGTGGAGGCTGTTATGGCCAGGTATCCGGAAGTGAAAGCCGAGCTCAACGCTATTGAGAAGGCTTTTGAAGATATGGCTATGGCTACTCAGGTGGCTCCCAAACCTGAAATGAAAAAGGCTATTCTCGATAAAATCGATGAGCAGACTGCGCCTTCTGCAGAACAACCGACAACCCGGCAGGATACTCCAAAAGTAGTTTCCTTACCAGCCTCCCAGGGCTGGAAGTATGCAGTAGCAGCTTCGCTTGTGTTGGCTTTGGTAAGCGGTTATCTGGCCATTGACTACCGCAGCAAGTGGAAGTCGAGCAGCCAGGCCTATGCCCAATTACTGGCCAGTAACTCGCAGATGGCCGAACAGTACAATCAGGTCAATCAAAAGCTCGATCAGCTGGAGACAGATTTCGGAATTTTGAGCAATCCCAACTTCAGAAGAATTGGTATGGCAGGCACTGACAATGCCAAAGAGGCTTATGCCGATGTATACTGGAACGAAACCACTGAAGAGCTCTATCTGAATATAGTCAACCTGCAAGAGTTGGCTGCCGACAAGCAGTATCAGCTCTGGGCTATAGTAGACGGTCAGCCGGTAGATGCCGGGGTGTTCGATTGGAATGCTGAGGGCTTGGTGAAAATGAAGCGTATTGCTCAATCGGCTGCTTTTGCCGTAACGGTAGAGCCCAAGGGAGGGAGCGAAAGTCCTTCGTTGGAAACCATGCAGGTATTGGGCAATGTAAAGAAGTCTTAGGTTGCTTTAGCCATCTCCACCCACTTTAAAACTTTTCCTGTTTTATCCATCTTCCAGAGAAAGTGATTCGTCAACCCGTGGGAGTCGTTTAGAGCTAAAGAGGAACGAGACAGAGTTTCCTCATGCAGTACCTTACCACATACATTGGAGTCTTCACCAAATGGCTTACTTCAACTGCAGTTTGTAGCGGATTGCGCATGCAGGCTAAATAGGTAGAGATGTTATTAAAATAACCTGAGTTCGATGTACGAAAAGAACGTCATACCGGAAAAACAGGCCTTAAACTCTCAAAAAGGGCTGTTTTTCCGGTATCTCAACCGAGCCTAAATGAGATTGCG
>NZ_DDDQ01000134.1:43461-43779 GCF_002336325.1 Roseivirga sp. UBA1976
GATATTTTACTACTTACTTACATCGAACTCAGGTTAAAATAAAAAAAGGAGCCTACCCATCTGGTAAGCTCCGACACCTCAACCAAAGTAGATTTAGGACATAATCGTATTCCTGATCTACGAATGCTTTCCTACTGATAATAGCGCATATAAAACTACAGGGTTACTTACTTAAGTCGCAAGCAGTACATTTCTAAACCTTGCCTCCATTTGTGTCTTCACCAATGGCTGTTAAAAGACGCTGTGAGGGCACAGCTTGTGGCTAGTATACTGGATCTAACGAATGTGATCTAAATGAATAACCCTATAATATTATAA
>NZ_DDDQ01000120.1:0-308 GCF_002336325.1 Roseivirga sp. UBA1976
CAACCATTCTAGGATCTCTGGTCAAGAATCCTTCGGTTTTCAAAGCAGGTCTGAATTCAGCATCGGCTTCGCACAAAGCTCTTGAAATGGCCAATCGGATGGCTTCCGCCTGACCCTTCAGTCCTCCACCATCAACGTTTACTTTGATGTCGAAGTTGGTATCTTGTTTTACTTTCACCAAAGGCTGCTTCACTACAATCTGCATTACATCAGACTGAAAATAGTTGTCGAGCGGTCTGCCATTGATGGTAATTTCACCTTTGCCCGGCTCCATGTAAAGTCTGGCAACTGATGTTTTTCTTCTTCCT
>NZ_DDDQ01000120.1:597-5891 GCF_002336325.1 Roseivirga sp. UBA1976
GCAACTGATGTTTTTCTTCTTCCTATAGTATTGATTACTTCCATTGAAAGCTTCTTATAATTCTACAACTTTTGGTTTCTGTGCCTCATGCGGATGCTCAGCGCCTTCATATACATACAGATTATGGAAAATGCTTCTTCCCAATCTGTTCTTTGGCAACATACCTCTTACGGCTCTTTCTACAAGAAGTGTTGAAGACTTAGCCTTCAATTCTCTTGGAGTAGTTTTTTTCTGACCTCCAGGATAACCAGTGTAAGTCAGATATACTCTGTCTGTCCACTTTTTACCTGTTAGTCTTACTTTATCGGCATTAATAACAATGACATTGTCACCACAATCTACATGTGGAGAGTAGCTGGGCTTGTTCTTACCTCTAATTATCTTGGCTACTTCGCTGGCCAATCTTCCCAATGTTTTAGACTCGGCATCGACCAACACCCACTGCTTGTCTACTGTCGCTTTATTTGCCGAAACCGTCTTATAACTTAGTGTATCCACTTCAGTATAATTTATTGACTTTAAATACTTTATTCAGACCTTCCCGTAAAAAGGGACACAAAGATAGAAGTTTGGTTTTTCAAATCCAACATAGCCCCACAAATTAATTGACTCTTAGTGAGTAAGCTCCCCCAATACAAACCCAAGGTGACTGACAGCACTAAAGCCTGTTGGCGACTAGTTGCTTTAGTAGTACCTTCAAATCTTTAGGGTAGGGTGCCTCTACAGCTATTTTGTTTCCATCCATTCCTTTAAACGTGAGTGAATGCGCGTGCAGGGCAAAGCGCTTAATGAGGGGTTGCTCCTCCTCGTCTCGGCTCAGCTTGTACTTTCGTTTTATTTGCGACAGGTATAGGGGGCTTCCTCCATAGAGTTCATCACCAATAAGTGGCGCGTCTTTTTTACTTAGATGGATTCTTATCTGGTGCATTCTTCCTGTTTCCGGAAGACACTCAATGAGGCTATGCTTCTTATATATATCTAAGGTATTGAAAACGGTGGTGGCAGGCTTGCCTTTAAAGTCTATTACCACACTCCCTTTATTGAGCGAAAGTATGGGCAGTTGTACTTTCTCATGGTTAAATTCATGTATACCATTTACAAAAGCATGATACACCTTCCCCACCGTTCTTTTCTCGAATTGAATACTAGCGTGCCGGTAGGCTTCTTTGGTTTTGGCTAGTAAAAGACAGCCGGAGGTTTCTTTATCTAATCGATGACAAGCCGAAAGCGACTCATCGTAACCCTTGGCCAAAGCCTGAAGGTTTAACTCACTGTTTCGATCGTCTAGCGAAGCCATAAATGGAGGCTTATTGACCACCAAAAAGTCATCGTTTTCGAATAAGATTAGCGATTTAAAATTGACTTTCATTAATTCTCCTCCTCCAATTCCTCAAACTCTTCGGTGTCTACAGTGCCGTCTTCCAGCCCATCTGCTCCCTGGCCTATGGGTAGTTTAAAGCTAAATGTAGAGCCTTTGCCAACGGTACTTATCACACTCACTTTGGTATTGTGTGCTTCAAGAATATGCTTAACAATAGCTAAACCTAAGCCTGTACCTCCCATTTCCTTAGACCTGGACTTTTCTACTCTAAAGAAGCGTTCGAAAATCCGACTTAAATGCTCCGGAGGTATCCCTACTCCGGTATCCTTAACGTACACCTGTACTTTTTGTCCTTCTACCTCAAAGCCCACCAAAATCTCGCCCGACTCTGTGTACTTAATCGCATTAGACACCAGATTGGTGATTACCCGGTAAATGCGGTCTGCATCGGCATGGACAAAAATCGGACTATTGTAGGGCTGGTCGAAGCGAATGGTGAGATCCTTTCGCTCTGCTTTATTTTCTAGCTGATCGATGACCTCTGAAGCTAATGGCACAATATTAAAGTGCTCAAAGTGCATTTTAATTTCTCCGGTCTCTATCTGCGAGAGAGTTAAAAGATCCTGGATCAGTTTATCGAGGTTATCGAGACTTTTGGCGGCTCTCTTGAGAAATTTGCGTCTTACTTTTTTATCGTCAATGGCGCCATCGAGCAGCGTATGCACAAAACCCTGTGCCGCAAATACTGGGGTTTTGAGTTCGTGACTCACATCGGCCAGAAACTCCCGCCTGAAGGCTTCTAGTCTTTTAAGGTCTTCTATTTCTTTGTGCTTGTTTACTCCGTATTTGTAAATCTCTCTGTTAATACGCTTTAGAGGGTGGTTGGAATTGGTGCTTTCAAAGTCTTCTATAAAGGAGAAGTCTTTTTTGCGCATTCTATTGAGCACATTGTATATTTCGCTTATCTCGCGTATTACCAGAAATTCGAATGTTACATAAACCAGCAGGTACGTGGAAGCAAAGGACAGCAGCCCTGCTACCAGCATAATGGTTTCGTTAATTTCCGGCAACAAGGATAAGAAGGCTACAGTGACTATGGCCACCATAATGGCCAGCACCAACGCCACTACCCTTGACTTGAAATACATGGCTTAATTGACTTCGAACTTATAGCCAACTCCTTTGACGGTTGAGATGTAGCCATCTCCAATCTTTTCGCGCACTTTTCTAATGTGTACATCTACCGTTCTGGCCAATACATACACATCTGTTCCCCAAATGTTCTGTAGCAGTTCGTCTCTGCTATACACCTTGTTGGGGTTTTGCGCAAGAAAATAAAGCAGTTCAAACTCTTTTTTAGGCAGGGTAAACTGGTTGCCATCGGCTGTAACGGTGTAGCTAGACCGATCGATAGTTAATTTTCCGGCCACAACCTGAGGCTTTGACTTGTTCTTACTGTCCTTTCTAAACAATGCGCTAATGCGGCTCATCAGTGCCCGCGGCTTTATGGGCTTGGTAATGTAATCATCGGCCCCGGCCTCAAACGCTGCCACCTCAGAATACTCCTCTGCTCTGGCCGTGAGGAAAATGATGTGCGTATCGGACATTTCCGGAATTTCCCTGATTTGCCGACAGGTTTCAACGCCATCTTGCTGAGGCATCATTATGTCTAACAAAATAAGTTCAGGAGAAAATCTTTTGGCTAGTGAAACCCCTTTTATACCGTCTTCGGCAGTTTCAACATCGTAGCCTTCTTTTTTGAGGTTGTATTTGAGAAGCTCCAGAATATCCGGGTCGTCATCTACCACCAAAACTTTGGGGCTTTGCTTGTTTGCCATGGGTTGTTTTTTGATTGTTCAAAGATATACTTTTTACAAGCTTTTAATCAAGTTGAATCTGATTGTTTACTCGACAATGGCCAGAGGGTGTTTGAGGTTTTCAATATTAAGAAGCTCCACACTCAAGTAGCCCACATAAATTTTGGCCTGAAACTTTAAAGGAATCTTATTCAAATCATCTGAAAGCCACACCTTAAGCGTATTATCTTCTACGAAAAGGCTATCTTTTTTCATCATTGGCACCAACACAATTGCTTTAATATTACCATACTTGGTGTCGATTACTTCTCTACCCACAAACTTCACTTTAAATGGTTTCTCTTTATCGTCAAAGAAAGTATTAATGGTGATCACTTCTCCTTCCTTAATCTTGGAAAAATCTATAGCCCTGAGATAGTAATACCCACTCACCATATCCTGCACATTATGGGGAATGTTGTGCTCAAAGGTTTTTTCCAACCTTCGGGTTTCTTTGTGCAGTTTGGCAACTGTTACTTTATCATTTTTATGGTCGAAATAAAGGATCTCATTTTTTCTGAATCGCCCTTCTTTTATGTACCGGTAGAACTGTTGAGGCACAAGCTGAGTGGTATCGTAATATGTTCCCCAATTATCTCTCACCGAAGAGAAGAAATCAAAAACGCCTACCGTTTTAGCATTGATATCGATTTTCCAGGTGGGCTTATTATTTATGGTATAAATAACATCACTGACCGAGAAAGTGGCTTCAGCAGCTCTAATAAACCCAACAGAGGCTTTGAGCTCTATTTTTTCTCCGGGCTGAAATGGCGTCTCTTTAGAAAGCTGGTATCCCTGACCATAAGCAGAGGTCAATAGAAAAAACAAGCAACCAATTATGTAAGTCTTCTTCATTACTGAATTTTACCCTCTACTTGTCAAATGCCATACCATTTTTTGCTACAACGAAGGAAAGCGTTTTTTCAGATAAGTCAAATAGGCCAGTAAATCTCCGTTAAATTCTTGTTGCAATTGCTGTTCTAAAAGCTCTTGCTGGCTATTGTATCTCAACATAGACATAAAAAATGTGTTTTTCGGCACAAAGTCATTGAAGTAGCCCGCATAACGATCTGATTGGAAAGTGAGCGTGTCATAATTACCCCTGATTTTGGTTAAAGCCTCTCTTTTGAGCTGTTCTTTAGTCTCGATAGGTTCATTTTTTATAGCCCTGTAAACCGAGTCCAGGTGTTGGGCAGCACGAAGCATGTAGTCTTTAAAAATCAGTTCATCATTCAAACTTTGTTTGAACTCTTCTACCTGCCGGGCATTTTTGCCATACTTCTGTTCCAAAAAAAGTATAGCTCCTTTATCGCCTATGAAAGAAGCCAGGTTTTCGTTGAAGGTAACGGAATCTTTAACGAACAAGGTGCCATGGGTAAGCTCATGAATTATAAGACTGGCCAGGTCTCCTTCGGAGCGCCTGAGCATATTGGATAACACGGGGTCTTTGAACCAGCCTAAAGTAGACCAGCCTCCGGCTGTTCGAATATCGACTTCCAGGTTTTCATTTTCTTTGATCTTTGTGGCTTCGGCCCTGGCTTTTTCCAAATCGAAAAACCCTTTGTACGGCACACTACCCACCACCGGGAAATGCCACATCCGCGGCTTAAAAAAGTACGGATCGCAGGCGGTTACTACATACATAGATGGCTTTCCCTGCTGATCGTATATAGTGGAGTAATTCTCTGAATAATTGATACCCAGTTGCTCAAAGGCAAAAGCTTTGGCCTCCAAAATTATTTGCACCTTTTCCCGCTCAGCATCGGTAGTGGTTGGCAAAGCCATAAACTCTTCCAACGGTATGGCCTGTTGAATGACACGCAACTGACCTTTTAATTGAAGCCATCCATAGCCAATCAGCTGCCAGTATAATATGGCTAAAACCACCAGAGCCGCTATAAGACTCAGGCCTATCCACTTCAATATTTTTTTGACCTTCATGGGCTTGCGAAATTACAAAGATTATATGGTTGTGTATTGCGGGCTTTACTGCTATCTTCACAGACTATTCCTAAAAGACATACCCCAGTAATTAACATGAGTGATAAATCGGAAAAACTAAAAGCACTGCAGCTCACCATAGACAAACTAGAAAAGACCTATGGCAAGGGAGCAGT
>NZ_DDDQ01000059.1:0-17802 GCF_002336325.1 Roseivirga sp. UBA1976
CACCTGGGGGGCGGCTATGACTGGCAACCGGTAATGATTGGAACTTCCACCCTTGCCGTTTTTGGGGGAACGCTCATTTTCTTTTTTGTGGGCGATGGTCCCTCACGAGTCAAATCGAGTGGATTTTCGATGAAACAGGCTCTTCATGTATTTAAAAAGAAAGAGTTTCGCCATGCTGCATTCGGCTACTTTGGCCATATGTGGGAGCTTTACACCTTCTGGGCATTCTTACCCCTGGTTCTTGGACATTACTCTGAGGCATTGCCCTCCAGTTTATGGACCTTTGTTGTGATGGCCATGGGTGCCATTGGTTGTGTAACAGGTGGGTACTGGTCAGTGAAAAAAGGAAGTGCCCGGGTAGCCTATGCTTTTCTTATGACCTCCGGGGCCCTTTGCCTCATCTCTCCATTATTATTCTCTCTGCCTCAATGGCTTTACTTAATCGCAGTTTGTCTATGGGGCTATGCCGTTATTGGCGATTCGGCACAATTCTCCGCTCTCAATGCCCAAAAAGCTCCCACAGAACTTAAGGGTACTGCGCTTACTTTGGCCGTTTCTATCGGCTTTTTTCTTACCATTCCGAGTATTCAGATGCTGCAATTTCTGAGTACATTCCTACCCGTAGAATGGTTACTATTCACCTTATTCATTGGGCCTTTGTTTGGGCTCATATATACCCGCAGACTCTTTAAGACCCCTTAATATCCTTTAAATGTTTGGGTGGTAACATCCAGCCCCAAAGCCTTTAGCTCTCTGGCTGTCATTTCAATCACATTTACATCGAGCGGAATCGGCTCTAAAGGAGCATTGTTTTTATCCTTCTCCTCCTTTACGATGCGATCAACCAAATCCATTCCCTTAATCACTTGCCCATAGATCATATAATTACCGTCAAGCCGTGGAAGCCCCTCCTTATTCTGCACAATGTAAAACTGACAAGCCGCAGATAGTTTACCGGGGTTGTTATCTCTTCCTGCACCAAAAGCTCCGTAAATATGCTTATGCCCGGCTTCAAACTCCGGTTCCAACAGATGCACCGAGTAGGCAAAGCCTTCCGGAGTATCGGGGCAACCACCCTGAGCTACAAAGTTTTCAATAACCCTATTGAAGGTATAATCATCGAAATATCCTTCGCGAGCCAGCTCTAAAAATGCCGCCTTATGCTTGGGTGTATCGTCATATAACCAAACCAGAATTTCACCAAATCGGGTGTTAATTTGGGCCACTTCGTATCGTTTAAGGGGTGCTGAACCCAGAAGTAAAGCGGCTATCAGGGCTACAAAATACTTTTTCATGACACCAATATAAGGCATAATCTTAAGGCATGCATTGGATTTGAGAAGGCTCCATTGTTTCTTTGAGCATGGAATTGGATGGAACAGCACCGGTAAAAATCGGTATTATCACAGTATCGGACCGAGCGAGCGAAGGAAAGTACGAAGACCTCTCAGGTCCGGCCATTATCGACACCCTCAATGACTACCTCATTACGCCCTGGGAACCCATTCACCAGATTATTCCTGATGAACAATACCTTATTGAAAGCACCCTTAAGCAAATGGCAGACAAAGAAAAATGCTGCCTTATTGTGACCACAGGAGGTACCGGGCCGGCTCCACGCGATGTTACACCTGAAGCAACCGAGACGGTTTGTGACAAAATGATGCCCGGCTTTGGCGAACTTATGCGTCAGGTAAGCCTTCAGTATGTGCCTACGGCCATTCTTTCGAGGCAAACAGCCGGGATCAGAGGCAGTAGCCTTATTATTAACCTGCCCGGCAAACCCAAGTCTATCCGCGAATGTCTGGATGCCGTATTTCCGGCCGTTCCATATTGCATAGACTTAATCAATGGCCCGTACCTGAAAACAAAAGAGGAAGTTATCAAGGTATTTCGACCAAAGGCCTAAGACATCCGTTCTTAGCCTTGGCAAAATCAATAAACAGACTAAGGGGTACACTATTTAGGAGAGGGCACCCAAGTGGGCTCACCGTGATAGAAATTGCCCGAGGTGATTTTAACAAAACTTCCATCCACTAAATCGATGGTATAGATTTGATCTCCATCGCTTGCAGTGGTTCCGTGAAAAGCAATTTTTCGGCCACTGATGGACCAGGCAATTTCCTGTTCAGAATATACTGTATTGGTAATTCTTTCAAGTGCTCCATTGGCTGTGGTGTACAACCAAATATCCCACTGCAATTCTTCCGCATCTCCTGCTAAGCATAGGGCCAATTGCTTTCCATCAGGAGACCAGCTTGAATATTTTGCCATCAGCGGAAAAAAGCTTATCTGTTCTAACTCCATACTCTTCAAGTCCAGAATAAAGAGCTGATTAGTACCTGTTCGGTCAGAAATGAAAGCCATTTTTTCAACGTTAGGAGAAATACTAAAGCGTCCGTTGTAGCCCTCATGGTGAGTTAGTTGTTCTGGATTACTTCCGTCTATATCGGCCCTCCAAATATGAGTCGTCTCCCCTTCCGAAACAGTATAGAAGATAAAACGACCATCGGGCGACAACTGATAGTTATCTAGATCTGAAAAAGGAAGCGTAACAGTAGTTCCTGTCCTCAGATCCATAGACAATACGTTAAAGTTTCCCAGCGAATCGTTGGAGTAATAGATCAGTTTATTCAGCGTTGCATTCCATTTAGGACTTTGGTCATAACCTGGGCTGGAAGTAAGTCTTTCTTCCCACTGCCCAAATACATCGGCACTATATAAATCAGCATTTCCATCCGATATTTTAAGGTATACCAGCCTTTCTCCCATCTTTGGTGAGTTGCCACTACATGCGGCCAGCATCATTAATAGACAAAAGAACAAGGGGTGTTTCATAGTCGGCCAATCAGAAGTCTCTATTTCGGCTTAAATTGGTAAAATATGTGCGCATTAAAGAGACAAAACTTTCTTTCCTTTTTGTATGTTGCTACATGTATAACCGAATTTTATGAGCAATTCCATCATTAGAATAGAAGCCCTTCAATTTCCCTGGCAAACGCAAGACCCTTTTTTGTTTTGCGCCTATCACAACGATAAATATCCGCGAGGAAATGGGCACCTTGGGCCGTTTGGGGGAACCAGCGGCAGAAATATTGGATCCGATTTTAGTGGTAAAGACGGTTGGAGCATGTATCATGGAGAAAGCGTCCCGGGTTTTCCGGCCCACCCGCATGCCGGCTTTGAAACCATAACCATTGCCGAAAAAGGACTGGTAGATCATTCGGACTCTTTAGGAGCAGCCGGTAGGTTTGGCAATGGCGATGTGCAATGGATGACCGCAGGTGGAGGCGTTCAACATGCCGAAATGTTTCCGTTGCTCAAAGAAGATGCGGAAAATCACTTACTGCTCTTTCAGATTTGGCTTAACCTTCCGGCTAAAAGCAAAAAAGTACCGCCTTACTTTGGAATGCTTTGGAATGAAGACATTCCTATGGTGGAGTTTACCGACAGCCGTGGAGCATTGAGTCGCATTAAAGTAATATGTGGTGAATTAAACGAAGTGAAGCGTTATGCGCCTGCGCCAGATTCGTTTGCGGCCAACCCTGAAAACGATGTAGCCGTTTGGTTGATTGATATGGCTCCAAATGCCCGTTTCACCCTGCCCGCCAGCCGCAAAGACACCAACCGCAGCATTTACTTGTATAACGGTGATTCGCTCGATGTAGAAGGTGCTGAGGTACCGGCCATGCATACCGTAAAATTAAAAGCCGAACAAACCACCAACTTGCAGGCCTCGGCCAGCGGTGCAAAACTACTTTTACTTCAGGGCAAACCCATTGGTGAACCTGTGGCTAAGTATGGCCCTTTTGTGATGAATTCACATCAGGAAATTCAGAATGTCTTTGCTCAGTTTCAGCAGACTGAATTCGGTGGCTGGCCCTGGCCTTCTTATGCCCACACACATGCTCCCGATCGGGGTAGGTTTGCCTTGCATGCCGATGGAAGGCTGGAAGAAAAAGGCTAAAGGGCTATTTAGGTAGATTTCTAATCTCACTGGCCTGAAGAGAGCGTCTGGAAAGCTTTGTAAGCGTCACACTGAGCTTGCCTGCCTGTGGCAAAGGCAAGTTTCAGAGTGATTATAGCAATCAAAAGGCATTTGATTTCGGAACCTTCCCGGTCCATATGAGCAAGCAATTATCATTGCTTGCAAGAAGTAAGAGGGCATCTTAAAAGTTAGTTGGGTTACTTAAGCGGCATGGCCTAGCTTTGGCCTTTTGCCACCATTCGCGTCTTCACAAATGGCTCTTATTGAGATGGACGTAGCCCCCCCGGAAGTCCTTCTAATCTATTAGTCGGCAACCAATCGGTAAAGTCCGCCCCCTTCTACTCCAACATACAAATAACCGTCATTGCCCATTTCCACATTCCTTACCCGGCCAATTCCTTCGGCTATTTTCTCTTCTGCCACCACCTCATCATCTTCTACTACTAAACGCACTAAATAATTGAACTTAAGAGAGCCAACAATGATATTACCATCCCACCCTTCATAATTCGATTGATGAACAATGGCCATTCCACAGGGAGCTATAGAGGGCACCCAGTAAGTAACCGGTTGTTCCATTCCGGGGCGAGTAGTTTCATCGGTAATTGGCGAGCCACCATAATTCACCCCATAGGTAATTACAGGCCAGCCATAGTTTGCCCCTTTCTTTATTAGGTTAAGTTCATCGCCACCCTGAGGGCCATGCTCATGAGACCAAATAGCTCCGGTTTCGGGGTGCATGGCCAACCCTTGCGGGTTGCGGTGTCCATAAGAATAAATGGCTTCCTTAGCTCCCTTATGCCCAATGAAAGGGTTATCTGCAGGAATTGAACCGTCATCGTTCAAGCGGTATATCTTTCCTCCATCTCGTGTAATGTCTTGAGGGTTCCCATCCCTATTTCCTCTATCACCAATGGAGAAGTAGACATGATTATCGCGGTCGAAGGCAATTCGGCTGCCGAAATGCTGGCTGGCTCGTGTATTCGGACTTCCTTTGTAGAGTACCTCATGGTTTTCGAAGGCCGAACCGTTCCACTGAGCGCGGCTCAGCGCAGTCATGGCACCATCTCCATCACCTTCATTGCTGGCATAGGTAAAGTATACCCATCGATTGTTCTCAAAATTGGGGTGCAACTCAATATCCAGCAAACCACCCTGCCCTCTCACTACACTAGAAGGCCCTCCGGCTACATGGTCATTGACAATCTCACCATTTTCGAGAAGCACAATCCTACCTTCCTTTTCAGTAATTAAAATCCGGCCATCGGGCAAAAAAGCCATTCCCCACGGGTTCTTAAGCTTATCGTTTACCAGCTCGGCTTTTACTCTTATTGGTTCAGTATCTTTTTCGGTGAGAGGTACATCGTTAGGCCCTGCCTTGCAGGCCAAAGCTGATAACCATACGGTGGTAAAAAGAAGTGATTTTATTCTCATGGTCTTATTTAAGGTATACACAATAAACGCAATGAGGCTTAAAAATGGTTTTAAAAAAACTGTAAATGGCATGATGGATAATTTTAAGCAAGTATGCCTTGCTGCACTAACAATACCAAAGCTCCATTCATACCATTATTGACCACTCAACTCAATTGATGTTTTAATAAAATGATAAAGCCTATATTATTGATGGCCAAATACAAACAAACTATGAAGAAACTCTACCTATCTATGCTGCTTGTGCTGCTAAGCTTCTGTGCTGTAGCCCAACAGCACAAAGCCAACTTTAAGGCGGCTGAGAAGTTTAAGTCGACCAACATCCGGAACATGCTTAAAAGCACCCGGGTAAGCCCGCAGTGGTTTAAGGACAGCGATAAGTTTTGGTATACCTACACAACCACCAATGGAAAAAACTTTTATGTGGTTGATCCGGCCAAAAAGACCAAAACGCTCATGTTCAACAACAAAGACTTTGCTGCTCAGCTGAGTGAATTGACCCGTAAGCCATGGAACTACCTGGACCTTGATCTGAAAGGGCTTGAACTGGAAGATGATAACCGAACGCTGACCTTTATGGTAGATAGCATCGACTATCATTTCGATCTTAACACCAAGCTCATCACCAAAGGAGATTCAACCGAAAAAGCTCCTAAGCGTAATAACTGGGCTACCTACTCTCCTGATAGTACCTGGATTTCTTTTGCGAAGAATCATAACCTCTATCTTATGAAAGCCGATGATCCTGATTCGGTTGAAATTCAGCTTACCGAAGATGGCGAGCGTTGGTTTAGCTATGCCTGGGATCAGGGTGATACCGCCAAAGACAAAAAGAGTCGTGCAAGAGCCCGGTGGTTCGAAGATGAAAGTAAGATGTTTGTGAACCGATCTGACTCCCGCAAGGTAGGTGAGCTATTTGTAATTGACGAACTAAAGAACCCAAGACCGGAAATTGAGATCTATAAATATGCCATGCCGGGAGAGCAAGAAGTGCCTCAGGAGCAGTTAGAGCTCTTTGATGTGGCCACACGCACCCGAACCATTCTGGACATTGACAAATACACCGACCAAACCATAAGTGCTTACCTGCCGGGTAAAACCTCCGATAAGATGTTCTTTACCCGAATGAACAGAACCTCTGATACGCTGGACGTATGTCGCGTAAATACGGCTACGGGAGAGGTAACAACACTTTTTACCGATGTAAACCACCCATATTTTAACTGGAGCTATCAGCAATTGGCTATACTCAACGAGGGTCAAGAACTCATCTGGTGGTCTGAGCGCAACGGTTGGGGACAATTGTATCTGTACGATGGCAACACCGGAGCCCTTAAAAACAAAATCACTAACAGCGGATACTTTGTGACCGGCCGAATACAACAAATAGACACGGTGGGTAGAAAGGTATACTTTGAAGCGCGAGGTCGTGAGCCGGGAGTTGACCCATACTATGCCCTAATGTATAAGGCTAATTTGGATGGAACTGGCTTTAAAGCATTGAGCACTGAACCGGCCAATCATTTTATGAGCATGAGCGAGTCGAGCAAGTACTATGTAGATAACTTTTCGGCTGTAGACATGGTACCTCAGTCATATTTAAAAGACAACGAGGGCAATATAATAATGAAGCTGGAAGAGGCTGACATGACTCTGCTTAATCAGGCAGGCTTTAAAATGCCGGAACGCTTTAAGGTAAAAGCAGACGATGGCATTACCGATCTGTATGGCGTAATGTACAAGCCCTTCGATTTCGATTCAACTCGTAAATACCCCATCATATCTTACGTATATCCGGGACCACAAACGGAGTCGTTCGGCAACGACTTTAGTATTACAGGCGGCTACAACACCGCACTGGCTCAGCTAGGTTTCATTGTAGTTTCTATGGGCCACCGTGGCGGTAGCCCCATGAGAGATAAGTATTACCATACTTATGGCTATCAGGACTTGCGTGACTACGCCCTCAAAGATGACAAGCGATCGCTTGAGCAACTGGCGGAACGTCATTCATTCATAGACCTGGATCATGTAGGTATTTTTGGGCACTCCGGTGGTGGTTTTATGTCTACAGCCGCTTTACTCACTTACCCCGATTTCTATGATGCCGCAGCTTCTTCGGCCGGTAATCATGACAACAACATTTATAACAAATGGTGGAGCGAAACGCACAACGGTGTAAAGCGTGTAGACAAGAAAAAGAAAGACAAGGATGGCAACGAAACTACGCAAACCACATGGAATGCCAAGATTGAAACCAACCAGTCATTGGCCAAAAACCTGAAAGGTCACTTGTTGCTAACCCATGGTACGCGCGACAATAACGTGCATCCGGGCAACTCTTTGCGCGTAGCCGATGAGCTGATGAAAGCCGGCAAACGCTTCGATTATATGCCTATTCCGGGTTCGCGCCATGGTTACGGTAGCAAAAGAGACTACTACGAATACATGATGTGGTATTTCTTTGCCGAACACCTTTTGGGCGACTACCGAAACAATGTAGACATAGACCTGCCCGATGATAACTAAGGGTTACTGAAGGCATAGCCTAACAAAAAAGCCCGCTCTGACTTCAGAGCGGGCTTTTTCATGTCTTTATGATTAATTTATGGGGTTACTCATTTAGATCGCATTTGTTAGACCCAGTATACTAGCCATAAACTGTGTACTCACAGCGTCTTTTAACAACCATTTGCGAAAACATCAATGGTGGCAAAATATCACAACATGCGAGAGAAGTAAGAAAGCCTATAACTTCAATTACTTTGCTCTCCAGGCCACCTGCTTGGCCGTATTACCCACTGTAACAATGAGACGCGTTGGTCCGGGCA
The DNA here is from genome assembly GCF_002336325.1 of Roseivirga sp. UBA1976. Taxonomy (NCBI): domain Bacteria; kingdom Pseudomonadati; phylum Bacteroidota; class Cytophagia; order Cytophagales; family Roseivirgaceae; genus Roseivirga; species Roseivirga sp. UBA1976. Next base: position 8,254 of record NZ_DDDQ01000059.1, read on the forward strand.
CCAATACCAAACGTACCTCCTGATCGGGGAAGTCATCTACCTGAACCGGAACACCCTCTCCATACTCCACATCGTAGCTATATCGGCCCTGATTGTCTTTTTGGTTTCTGATATAGTTTTTGGCAAAGTAGGCAATTGGCAAAAGTACCTCGTTATCGGGGCAAAATTCATCGTGAACCAGTGCAATGGCCTCTTCCAAATCGGCACCAAACTCCTCTATAAAAGCATCTTCCAAGTCGTGCAGCTCCTCTTCCAGATCATCATAACGCTCATCGTTATAGTCCAACTCGTCTAATTCGTTGATTTTATCTGCAATCAATGCAAAGTCCCTGTTCAGTTTATCTACGTCCATGAATTATCGTTTGTGTGCAAAGCTGTTGAGTTCATTTTTAACTTCCAAACTCTCAATAGAAAAGCTGGGAAAAGGAGGCCACTAATCCGGCTTTTTATGAAGTGGAATGCCCTGCCCGAAACCTAAAGGATTGCTTCTTGTCATATATTCACCGGCAATTCCTTTTTCCAATCCAAATGGACATCTATTTTTGAAGTGTATTCAGAGACTCATTTTTACAAGTAATAATAAACCACATGCATTTGAGTTTTTCACTTAACAACTCTGATGTGCACCACGCTTAAACTGAACGTATGATCACCGAACAAATACAAGCAAAAATAAATACCTGGCTCAATTCGGGCATTGATGAAGACAGCAAAGCATCGATAAGAGCCATGTCTGATACCGATCTGGCCGATGCGTTTTACAAAGACCTTGAATTTGGCACCGGAGGCCTGAGGGGTATAATGGGTGTAGGCTCCAACCGAATGAATAAATACACTGTTGGAATGGCCACTCAAGGCCTGGCCAATTACCTGAAAAAATGCTTTCCGAATGAAACGGTAAAGGTGGCCATTGCTCATGACAGCCGAAACAACAGCCGTTTTTTTGCCGAAACAACAGCCGCTGTTTTTTCGGCCAATGGCATTCACGTCTACCTGTTTGAGGAGTTGAGACCTACCCCGGAACTCTCCTATGCGATAAGAAAGCTTGGGTGCAAAAGTGGTGTGGTACTAACTGCTTCGCATAACCCCAAAGAATATAATGGTTATAAAGCCTATTGGGAAGATGGTGCTCAGGTAATATCCCCTCACGATAAAAACATCATCAAAGAAGTTCAGGCTATTTCCGGAGTAGAACAGGTAAAGTTTGAAAAAGATGATAGCAAGATTGAACTTATCGGACGGGCAGTTGATGAGGCCTACATCAATGAAATTTTGAACCTCACCCTTAATGCTGAGGCAATTGAGCGACAGAGTCAACTCAAAATAGTCTTCTCTCCTATTCACGGCACTGCCATCACCCTGGTGCCCGAAGTGTTAGAGCGCAAGGGCTTTAAAAACGTTACGGTGGTAGAAGAGCAGGCTACTCCTGATGGTAATTTCCCAACGGTGGTATATCCCAACCCGGAAGAACGAGAAGCCATGAGCATAGCCCTGGCCAAAGCCAAAGCTATAAATGCCGATCTGGTGATGGCCACCGACCCCGATGCCGACCGTGTGGGAATTGCGGCTAAAAACGAGAGCGGGGAGTTTGAGATTCTTAATGGAAATCAGGCCGCTACCCTACTCATCTACTACCTGCTTACTCAGTGGAAAAACAGGGGCAAGCTGGATGGCCGGCAAATGATTGTAAAAACCATTGTAACTACCGACCTTCTGGATAAGATAGCCGCAGGCTTTGGGGTCGATTGCCCCAATACCTTAACGGGTTTCAAGTTTATAGCCGCTCTCATTAGAGAATTGGAAGGTAAAAAGGAGTTTATTGGTGGTGGAGAAGAAAGTTATGGCTACATGATCAGCGACTTTGTGCGCGACAAGGATGCCATTGCTTCATGTGCCATGCTAGCCGAAATGTGTGCCTGGGCCAAAGACCAGGGGCTCTCCGTTTTCGACCTGCTGGCCAAAATCTATCGGGAATATGGATTTTATCTGGAAGACCTCATTTCCATTACTAAAAAAGGCATGAAGGGAGCAGAAGAAATTCAGCAAATGATGGCCGATTTCCGGGCCAACCCTCCCGCAACACTGGCGGGTCAGCAGGTGGTCAGAAGCATTGACTATCAGGCTTCAATAAGCAAAGATCTGCTAACTGGCAATGAGACGACAATTGATTTACCAAAATCTAATGTACTTCAGTTTTTGCTTCAGGATGGCTCCAAAGTATCGGCCCGGCCATCAGGCACAGAGCCAAAAATAAAATTTTATATAAGTGTAAACGCGCCTTTAGCCAACAGCGAAGCCTACCAACAGGTAAAAGAGAGCCTAAAGGCCAAAATAGAGCATATAAAAGCTGATTTAAAACTATGAGTGCTATAATAGAACCATTAATAGAGCTTTATCAAAGGGAGTTAGATACGCTCCTGAAAGAAGTAAAATCATATAAAAAGGAGGAAAACTTGTGGCTGACTGGAGGCGACATTGCCAACAGTGGCGGTAATTTGGCCCTGCACCTTTGCGGCAATCTCAGGCATTTTATTGGGGCCATTTTGGGTGGTAGTGGCTACATTAGACAGCGTGACGATGAGTTTAATCTCAAAGATGTAAAGCGATCGGAGATCATAGATCAGATTAAACAAACCCGAAATATTGTAACCGAAACCCTTGAAAACATACAAGAAACTCAGCTTTCTGAGGTCTATCCTGTCAATGTTTTCAACAAGGAAATGAGCACCCTCAGTTTTATTTACCACCTCTATGGTCACCTTAACTACCACTTGGGTCAGCTCAATTATCATCGCAGGCTCTTTGATAAGTAATCGTTCATGTTCGAAAAAAACGTATCGCTAAAGTCGTACAACACCTTTGGTATTGAAGCCAAAGCGTCCCATTTCTTCACCTTTCGGTCGGTTGACCAATTGCAGCAGGCGCTTGAGCAAAGCGCAGGCATGCCCCTTCTCGTATTGGGCGGAGGAAGCAATGTGTTACTAACGCGCGATTTTGAGGGACTGGTTTTAAAAAACGGGTTAAGGGGTGTAGAACTCATTGAAGAAACAGAGGAGCACTACTGTGTAAAAGTTCAGGCTGGTGAAAACTGGCATCAGTTTGTACTAAAAGCCATTGAAAACGGTTGGGGAGGTATTGAAAACCTTTCGCTTATTCCGGGTACTGTGGGGGCAGCTCCCATGCAAAATATTGGTGCATACGGTGTAGAAATAGAGCAGGTATTCGATCATTTAGAAGCCCTGGAGATTGCCAGTGGCCAACTGAGGCGGTTTAACCATGCCGAATGTGCTTTCGGCTATCGCGAAAGTGTCTTTAAAAAGGAACTTAAAGGCCGTTTCATTATCTGCTCAGTTACTTTCAAGCTCACCAAAGCCCATGAGTTCAACACTTCCTATGGAGCCATACAGCAAACCCTTGATGAAATGGCAGTAACGCAGCTGAGCATAAAGGCTATTTCAGATGCTGTTATCAAAATAAGGCAAAGTAAACTCCCCGACCCCGCACAAATTGGTAATGCAGGCAGTTTCTTCAAAAATCCTTCAGTAGATAAAATTGATTATGAGGGTTTAAAGGCGGAGTTCACCAATGTACCGGGCTACAATCAGCCGGATGGTAAAGTGAAAATCCCTGCAGCCTGGCTCATTGAGCAAGCCGGATGGAAAGGAAAGACTTTTGGCAATATTGGGGTGCATAAACTACAACCACTGGTTTTAGTAAACTATGGTGGAGGAAATGGAAATGCCATCAAAGAGTTGGCTTTTGATATTCAAGCTTCGGTAAGTCAAAAATTTGGTATAGAGTTGCACCCGGAGGTTAATATTATTTAGCATGCGCTTACATAAACTAAAAAAACCCTTCAATACACGTAGTACTGAAGGGTTTTTATGGAACTCAATGCTCCTTAGGGCATTCTAACCCAATCACTGGTATTCTAAAGCTCTCCGGCCTGTATTTTCTTGGCTATGGCCTGACACTCATCCAATACTCTCAGCAGATTTCCACTCCACAACTTGGCTATCTGCTCCTCGGTGTAGCCTCTTCTTACGAGTTCGAGCGTCACATTAAAGGTCTCTGAAGCATCGCTCCAACCTTCAATACCCCCTCCACCATCGAAATCGGAGCTTATGCCCACATGCTCAAGGCCTATCTTTTTCACCAAATAGTCGATATGATCTACAAAGTCGGCTACATCAACCGGTGGAGCCACCGCATTAACTTCTTTCTCAATGGTTTCTCCGTGCTTCTCTCTAAAGGCAGAGAGCTGCTCGTAATAGGACTCCCGATCTTCGGCCGACATTTCTCTCAGCTCACTTCTGGATTTGATCTCAAAGCCTTCTTCACCCGCAATTCGCTCCATCACTTCATTCATCTTTTCGCTGTGCAAGCGGTTCTTTTCGGCATTTACATAGCTCTTGAACGCCACCGTCTGAATTACCCCACCATTCTCTTTCAGCATCATTAGTTGCTCATCGTCCATGTTTCGGCTCACGTCATTCAAAGCTCTGGCCGAAGAGTGCGAAGCAATTACCGGAGCTTTACTCAATCGCATGGCTTGCATATTGGCCTCTTTGCTAGGGTGCGACAGGTCGATCATTATGCCCCACTTGTTCATTTCGGCCACCACTTGTTTACCAAAATCGCTCAATCCATTATGTAACCAAACAGAGTCTCTTTCGCCCGTGTTAGAGTCGCTCAGCTGGCTATGACCATTGTGAGAGAGCGACATGTAACGCGCACCTCTATCGTAAAATTCCTCCACCCTGTCTATTTCCATTCCCAGCGGGTAGGCATTTTCCACTCCAATCATGGCTACTTTTTTCCCTGCGGCTACAATTCTGCGCACATCGTCAGAGGTGTAGGCCAGCTCAATTTTATCCGGAGCAATTTCTTCGCACAGTCTGTGAATGGCTTTGAATTTGTCATCGGCATTTTCATAAGCTCGGGCATATCCCTCCTCAGAAAGTTCTCCCTGTCCGGTATACACCACAAACCAAGCTACATCCAGCCCCCCTTCTTCCATTTTTGGCAGGTTCACCTGCGTGGAAAGACGCTGAGTGTAATTGGTTTCTTCTGTAAAGTTGGTGGTGTTGATGTCGTCATGCGTATCGAGCGTAATTACCCGGTCGTGAACACCTTTGGCATAATTAATTAGCTCTTCTTCTGTCATATTGCTCACATCAGTGGTTTCCTTTTCTTTGGGACCACACGACCAAAAAATGAGTGTAGCCGAAGCCAGGCTTAAAAATCGTTTTATCATGTTTGTTTTAAATTAGGTTGAATTCTCCCTTGAATCTAATCACTATTATGACTTTCTGAGAATACAATTCTTTTAATGGTCATAAAAAAGGAAAAGCAACTACCTCTGGTTGACAGAGATAGTTGCCTGAAAAGTGTATGTATGGGGCGTGTATTTAAACCCTTACCTGCCCTTGGCCATATACATAGTATTTGTTGGTAACCAACTGTTCGAGGCCTAATGGCCCCCGGTGGTGAAGCTTGTCTGTACTTATGGCCAGTTCGGCCCCCACACCCATCTGCCCACCATCTGTAAATCGGGTGGATGCATTATGGTAAACGGCTCCACTGTCTACCCTATCCATAAATTCTCTGGCTTTAGCCATATCGTTAGTCATAATGGCAGAAGAGTGGCCACCAGAGTACTTGTTGATTTTCTCTATGGCCTCTAATTCGTCACTCACAAGCGCTACGCATGCTTTGAGTGCCAAAAACTCTTCATACCATGTTTCTTCATTTTCTATTACTTGTTCATTGGGCAATACTTCTTTTACCTGCTCATCGACCAGCAAAGCCACTTCAAATTCATGTAATGCCTTTTGCAGATGAACTAGCTTCTTCTCAAGATCAGGCAATCTCTTGTCGATCAATATTTTATCTAAAGCATTGCAGGCCGATATCTTATCGGTTTTTGCATTGAGTATTACCTTAATGGATTGTTCCCAGTCGGCCGTATGGTCCACATAAATAAAGTTGTTGCCTCGCCCCGATACCAATACCGGGCAGGCCGCATGGTCTTTCACAAATTGAATCAACCGCTCACCACCGCGAGGTACAATCAGATCTATGGGCTGAGTAGGATTCTTGAGAAAGGCCTGTGTTTCTTCTCTTTTCAGGTTGAGTAATTGAATATACTCGTCAGAAAGGCCATTGAGCCTAAGGGCTTTGTGCCATAGATCTACCAACACTTTGTTGGTATGAATTGCCTCTTTACCTCCTTTAAGCAAAATTTTATTATTGGCTTTAAAAGCCAATACAGCCGCCTCTACCGTAACATCGGGCCTGGACTCATATATGATCATAATGGTACCGAAGGGGGCCGTTTTATTGACTATCTTCAGTCCATTGTCGCGCTCTACTTCCGATAGTGTTTTACCCACCGGGTCTTCCTGCTCCCTCACCTCTTTTACTGCTTTTATCATTCCATCCACTTTATTATTATCGACCACCAGCCGATCATACATGGCTCTATCGCCCTTGTTAAAGGCCTTCAAGTCCAGCGAATTGGCCTGAATTATTTCAGCTCTGTGCCGGTCGAGCAATTCTATAACTGTATCTAAAACCTTATTCTTTATATCTGTATCTAATAAATTCATTGTCAATATTTTATGATGTAAACTTTGTACCTACCCGTTTGCCTTCCACAATATCCAGTATCACGCGTTCACGCTTTCCATTGGCTATGTAGGTGGTAATGTCTTTAGCGGCCGCACCTTGGGCAATTTTAAGTTTGGAGCCCATCCCTCCTCTACCTTCTGCCTCGCCCTTGCCACGTTCTCGTATGTAGTGGTCCAGGCGTTCATCGGCCTTTACCTCTCTAATTATTTTTGTGCCATCGTCATCTGGGTGGCCATTGTAAAGGCCATGGGTATCGGTCAGAATAATGAGCATATCTGCGCCTATTAATTCTGCTACCAGACTGGCCAGCTCATCGTTATCCGTAAACATGGAGTGCGAAACTGAGGTAGCATCATCTTCATTGGCAATGGGTATTATACCCTCTGAAAGTAGTCCCTCGTAGCAGTTAATCATGTTTTCTCTCCATACTCCCGGGTTAAAATCTCGTTTGGTAGCCAACACCTGAGCGCATTTCATGCCGTAATCATGGAATGTTTCGTAGTACTGGCGCATCATGCGAGGCTGTCCTACCGATGAAAATACCTGTCTTCGGGTGGCCTTATCTTTTATATTGCAACTGCCCACTACCTCTTTTCCGGAAATCACCGAACCCGAAGAGATGAGTACGGAAAGAATATCCTGTTCATACAGCTCCGCAATTTGCTTCACTATTTGATGAATGATGGGTCTTACTAATCGGTTGTCTTTATTGGTGAGTACGTTAGTACCCACTTTAATTACTATTCTTTTCTTTTCTGATTTCTCCAAAACCTATTTTTCTACTTCTTCAAGTTGTTCTTTCTCTTCTTTAGTTTGTCCCAGCTCTACGGCCCGGTTAAAAGCAGCGTAAGCCGCATCATGAATCAGCTCTTTTACATTGTTATCTTCTAAAGAATCCAGAGCAGCCTGGGTAGTTCCTCCCTTAGAGGCCACTCGTTTCATCCAACCGTTGGGCGATAGTTTGTTTTTGTTAAAGAGCTCAATGGCTCCTTCAAAGGTGGTGCTTACCAACACTTTTGCATCGTTATCAGAAAAGCCCATGCTCTTGGCTGCTTCCATCATGGATTCCATAAAATAGAACACATAGGCAGGACCACTACCGGAAATACCCGTGGAAGCATCAATAAACATCTGTGAATCGACCCTAACCGATTTTCCCGTGGAGTTAAGTAAGTCTTCGACCATCCAGAGTTCAATGCGTGAAATTTCGGGAGCCGCCAGGTATGAGGTCATGCCCTTTCCTACCTGAGCCGGAAGGTTAGGCATGGCTCTAACTACCTTATTAATGCCCAAACCTTTCTGAATGGTTTCTATGGTTACTCCGGCCATTATCGAAATGACCAACTGCTGATCGTTCATCATTTCCTTCATTTCGGCCATAAGCTCATCGTTGTGATAAGGCTTGACAGCCAAAAAAATGATATCACTCACAGGCAAACTTTCTTCCAGGGTGTCATATACCTCAAAGTTTTCATTGGCCTTCTTTAAGGTTTCCCTCAATTCAATAGACTTATCGTAGACCATTAGGTCTTCTTTTTTCAGGTAGCCCGACTTTCCAATAGCCGAGGCGTAAGTGAGGCCCATATTACCTGCCCCAATAACTAGTACTTTCATAATTTATTTGTGATTAAAAATGAATGATGGTTTGACAAATGAATTGACAATAGCTTTCAGCCCGAACATGAAAATGCCGGGATCAGAGAAAGTATTTCAAAGCATCTTAACTTCTAAAGGAGCATTTGGCCAGAAACAGGCCTGTAGGATGAGACTCGATACTATCTTTTGGATGTATTCTATTCTCTGCGTAGCTCATAACACTAATAAAACACAAAGAGGGCGGCATAGTTCAGATTTTTTTCAAAAACCCTGAAAACGATTGAATATCAAAGTCTAAGAAATGGAGCCAGCCCTTTCAAAGAACCCTTATCTTTCGAGAGAATGCAATGGTATTGTATTAACAAACCACAATTTTTAACTAGCTTTAGTACAATGAATGATTGATTGCTATACCAGTGCCTGCCTCAACCATGCTGGTTTTACATCGGGTCACCTCCGATTCTCATTAACAATCGTCAGAATAAGTTTATAGCTGGTTATACATTCTTCACCTCCATTGCACGTAGTTGAATTATTGAGTAACTTATTGTACATCTATTAAGTTGGATAATTATACCCATGAACCAAATCCCAAATATGGAAGTAGTAAACGATATTAAATCGTTTAAGCAGGTCATAGACCTAAGCCCCTTCCCTATGTGGGTATATGACCTTGAAAGTCTACGTTTTCTCTATGTGAACGACTCGGCCATTCGACTCTATGGCTATAGCCGGGAAGAATTTTTGAGTATGACACTGAAGGACATCAGACCTAAAGAAGATGTTCAGTTGCTGCTCAAAGCCATAGATCGACTCAAAAGCAAAGCCGAAAAAGCCCCACAGCGAGTGTACAGACACATGGCCAAAGACGGGCGGATACTCTACGTACACATTAAAGGAAACACCATAGACTATGACGGTCGCCCGGGCGAGTTAGTGAGTGTGATTGATCTAACCGATGACCGGGAAAAAGACAATAAGCTCTTGCAGCAACAGCTTTTTCTTACCACTATTTCAGAAGTTAACTCCTACTTATTGAGTTGCGAAACCATTGATGAGGCCCTTTCAGGTACATTTGAGCTAGTGGCTTCGGTAGCAGAGATAGATTCCATCTGCTATTTTAAAATAAGCAGCAACAGCAAGCATGGCCAGGTATATGCCATCTGGAAAGACCATGAGTTTGTGGTAGAAAACCCAGAGAAAGCTCCCACTATCCCCGTAGCCTTACTAGAAAAGACTCGCGAAAAAATTGTTATCAAAGCCTTCGATGAGGCACTGGAGGTTTTTAAAGAACACCTGTACACAAATCCTGAAACCACC
>NZ_DDDQ01000099.1:0-43621 GCF_002336325.1 Roseivirga sp. UBA1976
AGTTTTGCTCTTGTCATCGGCCGTGGTCGTTAAAGTGGCTTTCTCGATGGTGAGTGTTCCATTCACTGTTACCAGCGTGTAGTTATCGGCTGCGCCTCCGTTCAGGGTGATGGCATAAGTACCCGCATCGCTACCGGCATCGGCTGTTGTGCTGGCAGTGGGTTGGGTGATGGCTGTTTCATCGTCTCCGTTCACAAAGCCTGCATAGCTAATAGTCAGGACTGGGTTGGCTTCACCGTAGGTCTTGCTCTTGTCTTCAGCTGTGGCTGTCAAAATAGCCTTGTTCACGGTCAGCGAACCGTTATTGCCGATCAGTGAATAGTTGTCGGCCGAGCCTCCGCTTAATGTGATACCGTAAGTACCCACTTCTGAGGTGGCATCGGCTGTTGTGCTGGCGGTGGGCTGGGTGATGGCTGTTTCATCATCTCCATTCACAAAGCCTGTGTAGCTGATGCTCAGGGTTGGATTTTCCTCACCATAGGTTTTGGACTTGTCATCGGCTGTGGCGGTGAGGGTGGCCTTGTTTACGGTCAATACCTGAGTAACGTCAGTGGCCGCTGAGTAGCTGTCATTGCCTGCCTGTGAGGCGGTAATGGTGGTTTCTCCTGCTCCTACTATGCTTACTGTACTGCCACTTACGGTGGCTACATTGGTATTGGAACTGGTGTAGGTCACCGTAAGGTTCGAGCTGGCTGTGCCGGTCAGCTCAAAGTCTTCATCACCATAGGTCTTGGCTTCTAGCTCATTGAATGTAATGCTTTGGGCTATTTTGCTCACAGGGCCTTGCAGGCTGCTTTCCTGAGCTGTGCCGAATACGTGCCCATCGCTTGGGGTCACTTCAAAACTAAAGTATTTACCTACATGGTCGCTCGTCAACACATAGGTGGTACTGGTGGCACCGCTGATGGCTGCTTTATTGTTGCCATTTGCATCATCGGCCATATACCATTGGTAAGTTGAGCCGCTTTCCGGGTCACTATTTCCATCAGTGAAGGTGTAGGTTCCCGTCAGGGTTTGGCCTACAATCAGATCACCGGTTATCTCTACGTTGGTAACGATGGGGGCTACATTCGGAATAACCGAGGAGCCAGTGATTTCGAAGGTAAATGGATTTTCATCCAAATCATTATTGGCAATGGTAACCGTAGCTGATTTGCTGCCTTCAGTTGATGGATCGAAGGTAACATCGAAATACGTGTAGTCTGCAGCATCGATGCTCGATGCTGGTTGAAGGGCCACAGTGAAGTCGGCTGCATCTGTTCCCGAAATGGTCACTTTTGGATCATTGGTCAGGTTCAACACTTTAGTGCCTTCATTCTTTATGGCAAAAGTCTTGGTGACATCTCCTGACTCAGGGTCTACTGTTCCAAAATCGGTAGTTTCTCCAGCTACTGTTATTTCAGCGCTTCCGGCACTTTTAGAGTCCTCTGCTTCAATAATAGTCAAGTTGCAATCCCCAAAACAAGTAAGCGACAGGGCTACTGCCAGTGCATCTCCTGATCCAGATTCTACACCTGTAAAAGCAGCTCCTCCACCTTGTTTGTCAAAGGAACCAGAGCCCGATTTTTGCAGTGAATAATTTAAAGACTGATCTGCCGCTTTATACTCCAATAGGAGAACATCTCCTATGGCATAACCACTTCCAAATGCACTTAAGGTACCATCTGAAAATTTCTCCCCTGTAGTACTTATATAGCCATATTCATTGGCTTGCTGCCCAATGTCGTGTGCTAGATCACCAAATATCTCTCCGTTGTCTTTTACCCGCACCAATCCTAAAGAAATTCCTTTTGAGCCTGGGAAAATTGTCAACGATTCAATCTGAATTTTCATACTATAATCATAAGCAGGGTCTATGATCATATTGGTAAGGAAAATTCTTGGCTGGAAATCGAATCCTGCCGTGGCCGTAGCACCACCTGAAACAAACTGGTAATCGATCTCGCAGTTTTCTCCACCTTCCAGTGCATCGCAGGTAACAGGCAAACAGTCCTGACAAATTTCAGAGTCCTCTATATTAGTATCGGTATTAATGAATACAAAACCATCAGTAGAACCGGAATTGTCTGGGTTACTCACCGCTATACTTCCTGAATTACCGGCACCGACCACTGCGGTCAATTCGGTATCTGAAACCACATTGAAGCTAGTGGCTGCCACTCCTCCAAAAGTCACCCCGTTTACTCCGGTGAAGCCCGTACCTGTGAGGGTCATGGTTCCTCCTTCTATGCCACGGGCCTGGTTAAATGCAGTAATCACAGGGGTTCCATAGCTTGCCAGTTGCAGAGAAGACTCTACTGCCGATCCGGCATGATAGGCATCGGATGGAGTAACTTCAAATGAAATGTACTTATTGGCATCGGCAACGGTGAGGCTATATTGATTAGAGGTTGCTCCCGCAATGGCCACTTTGCCAGTACCTCCCGCATCGTCAGCACGATACCATTTAAAAGTACTTCCTGCCTCGCCATCGTTCTCATCATCATTAAAGTCGTAAGTTCCGGTAATTACCTGACCTATTTCCATCGCACCTGAAATAGCTACATTGGTAGCATTAGGTGCATTGTTGATGGGGCCTTGCAGGGAGCTTTCTACCGCCACCCCGGCATACTTGCCATCGTTCGGTGTCACTTCAAAACTGAGGAACTTGTTGGTATCATCTATGGTAGTGGTATAGGTTTGAGCGGTTGCTCCGGCAATGGCTGTCTTGCCTGTTCCTGAAGCATCTTCCGATCTGTACCATTTAAAGGTGGTGCCACTTTCTGCATCATTATCAGGGTCAGTATAATTGTAGGTACCTGAAAGTATTTCACCCACCTGAAGTTCTCCACTGAATACCACATTGCTGGCTACCGCCAACTGGTTGAGCGTTATGGTTACTCCTGTTGCATCATCGGCCAGATGGTTGGAAGCCAGGTCGCTGATATTACCGGAGGTGGCCTGGTAGGTAATGACCAACTCCAGAATGGCAGTACTCAGGTCGTTAAAAGTGAGTATGAGTTGGTTATCACCCGCTGTGCCGTCTGAAATGGACGTTACGCTATAACTCTTATTGTCTTCAGCAGCCACGGTAAAGTTGCTGTTAACGGCACCTGCCACTTCTACCACTTCACTGAAAGTGATGGTAATTTGTGTGTCAGAATCTTTTGTGGCACTCACCAAGGTTGGTAATGTTGCATCGTAGGTCAGGCTCAATTGGGTGGCCGAATTATTGAAGTTACCGGCAGCATCTGCTGCAATACTATGGGCTACATCTACAGTTACTTCCCCGTCACCATCGGGCGTAATGGTAGCGGTATAAGTAGTACCTGAACCACTGAAGTTACTGGCCGAGCCATTGCCTACACTAATATCATCCACTGTGAATCCGGTCACTGCTTCATCAAAGGCGAAGGTAGCTGTAAAAGCAGCATTGATTGGGTCTTTGGCCGAAGTAGTAATGGTCAATGAAGGCGAAACAATATCGTTGAAAATACTAAACTGCGTGGCCGAAGTGTTGCCATTGCCCGCAGCATCGGTGGCTACATCAGCAACTATATCTACTGTTACGTTTCCATGGTTATTACCATTAATGGTGGCCGTATAGGTTGTTCCCGAACCACTGAATGAACCCGAAGCAATGGTTCCATTGCTCAATTGAAGGTCTGATGCTTCAAAGCCTGTCACGCTTTCACTAAAGGTGATGGTCACATCAAACTGACCTAAGACAGGCCCCGTAGAGCTGCTGCTGATTGTGACTGTAGGAACAGCTGTATCCACTCTTACATCGGCCTGGCCAGTATAGGATCCATTCAGTGAGGCATTATTACCGGCAGCATCAGCAATCACTCCTCCATTTAGCTCTATATTCCCCACAGTAACTCCATTGCTATCAGAGTCCCCGGCCAAAGTGGTATACCTAAATGTTAGGGTGGTGGTACCCGAACCACTTAAATAAGTAGCTGTCTTGTTCTGGCCTCCCATGGCGATGTTGATAGAAGGAGTTCCTCCGGAAGTTTCAACCACCACTGCTTCATCAAATTCTACGGTAATATCCATGTTCTGATTAAGGCCATAAGTTTTGCCTACAATGGAACCGGAAACTCTTGATGGTGCCGTTTCATCATTCGTAATGCTGAGTTGTGTGGCAGCAATATTGTTATTACTCGCTGCATCAATGGCCTTGTTGGCGGCAACATCTATTGTAACTGCACCATCGGCAGCCGGAGTTATGGTGGCCGTGTAAACGCTGGCACTCGAAGTTTGGAAATTACTGGCTGCACCGTTACCGACAGTGATATCGCCCACTTCAAAACCGGTTACGTCTTCAGAAAAAGTAAAAGTGGCTGTAAACGCTCCGCTTTGTGGGTTATTGGCATCACTTGAGATCGTTACGGTAGGAGCTGTTTCATCATTGGTTAAACTCAATTGCGTGGCAGCAGTATTGTTATTACCGACAGCATCGGACGCTTTGTCTGCTGCTACATTTATCGTTACCTCTCCATCGGCTGCCGGTGTTATGGTGGCTGTATACACGCTGGCGCTGGTGGTCTGGAAATTACTGGCAGTTCCATTACCGATCGTGATATCGTCAATCGCAAAGCCTGTTACGTCTTCAGAGAAGGTAAAGGTTGCGGTGAATGCTCCACTTTGAGGGTTGGATGCATTACTGCTAATAGTGACAGTTGGAGAAATATTATCGGCTTGCACAGTATAGCTTTCCTCGGTGCCAGGCGCCAAGTCGAGTAAGGCTTCTCCATCGGTTTGAGTACCCTCAAAGATATCTATCTTAAGATCGAAGGCACTATGGCTTCCGGAGTTGTAGCCTGTAAAAATCACGTGGCCATCTGCATAATTACCACTGGTAGAAGAGGAAAATGCATGGCTTCCGCTACCCGAAAAATTCGTCAAAACTATACTGTAGGTCTCGCCTTGAGTAAGCTGTGGTGGATCAGACAATTGTATGGTTTGTCCTGCCGCATCGGTACTGGCAGTGAATTCTACGGTTTCAGTTTTAAGTACAGTTGAACCTCCTGCGCTCTCATCACCACTGTGAATTTCCAGCGTTACCGTTCCTGCAAAACCGTGTTGTCCTGCTTCTGGAAACAAAGTAAAGGCCGTTAGGAAATTGTTGGTGGTGGCTGTAAAAGTCTGCCCTAATTTTGACTGGTTGAGATAATCATTCACCCCAGTCTGCTGAATGGTAGCGACTCCATTACTATAGCCAATTCCTGTAATATTGTTGGTGCCTGCTGTTCCATCGATACCTTTCACCTTCAGGCTCAATGTGCCATCCACATTATTCAAATTGTTAACCGTTACATCGTAAATGCTGGCATCTACTGCGTTTACCGAAGAGACCGCTCCACCTGCTGTTGAGCTGAGGGTAAAATCATCGGCACTGACATTGCGAACATTTTCGCTGAAAGTGACCCTAAAAACAGGTTCGGTACCGGCATTCACATTCGCAGTACCAGGTGTTTGCCTGGCTATGGACTGAACGGTAATTGCTGCTGGCACCTCATAAGCTGCACTTTCTACGGCATCTCCGGTATCAGTTCCATCCGAGGGGGTTACTTCGAAGCTAATGAACTTACCTCCATCGGCTAGAGTCAGGGTATAGGTGGTACCTGTTGCCCCAGCTATAGCTGCCTTATTGGTTCCGGATGCATCGTCTGCCCTATACCATTTAAAAGAAGACCCACTTTCGGTATCCGATTGAGGGTCGCTAAAATCATAGGTACCTGTCAATTGCTGACCTACGTTCAATGTCCCGGTAATGTCAACATTACTGGCTACCGGAGGATTAGAGATGGTGTATGTTTCATCAGTGGCAGGCAATGTGCTACCAAGTGCTTCACTCGGGCCAGAAGAAACAAAGAGTTTGAAATATAAATCTGCACTTGAAAGAGCGGATGCCTGATAAAGAATTCCGCCTGAATAACCAGCCCCTACCTGGGCCGAAAACCCTATACTGTTCGATGGAGCTCCCGGAATATTGACCCTCAGAGTATAGGTTGTTCCGGCCGTTACACTTGGTGGACTACTGAATGAATAGGTCACCTCAGTCTGTGCGGAAGTAATTTGTATGTTTTCAGTAGCTAACACTGTTCCTCCGTAACCTTCACCTGAGATTAGCTCTAATGTACCCGCTCCACTGTAACTATGACCTGAGCCTTTTTTTAATACCACATCTAACAAAAGACCAGAGTTATTGGGCCTGAAAGACTGACCAAAAACCGGTGAGTCCGTAATCTGGAGATCAGCCGTAGAGTTGGCGTCTAATTGGGATGGGATTTTAGCAATATTGTTGCTTCCTGATGCATCTACCCCTTTCAGGTCAAGATTGATAGTTCCGATAGAGTTAGTAATGCCCGTGACTTTTATATCATAAACGCTTGAAGAAACAGCTGTAACTGAAGACACTGTGCCATCTGCTGCGGCAGTTCCGCTCAAAACAAAATCATCAGTACTGACATAACGCACATCGTCACTGAAGGTCACTCTGAAAGTCACTTCATCTTCGCTTGTGGTGGCATCCGATGGTGTTTGACGTACAATTGAGGACACCCTCACAATTTCGAAAACCGGACTACTCTCTACCGGAGTACCTGCCTCAGTACCATCATTAGGGGTTACCTCAAAGCTGATGTATTTACCATCGTCATCGGCTACCAGGGTATATGTTTGGGCCGTGGCTCCTGCAATGGCCACTTTTCCGGTTCCTGAGGCATCATCGGACCTGTACCATTTGAATGTGGAACCACTTTCCGCATCACTGTCATCATCGGCATAGGTATAATTGCCTGTTAGTTGCTCCCCTAAAGCGAAAGTACCAGAAATACTTACATTGCTGGCTGTGGGAGCAGCATTTGGGACTACCGGAGCTTCCAGCATTATATTATTGAATATAGCTCCTTCAATACCGGGGACGCCACCATCGTAAAAGCCAGCTGTTTTCTGTCGTATTCTTACTTCATCGACATTTTCAAAGATGCTTGAACTCAAGGTAATACCAGTATTTACGCTTGACTTTGAAATAGATACTTCTTCGCTTACTACCTGGCTTCCATCTAAAAATCCCAGTATTTCTATATTGGCAATGTAATCATAGGTTTCTTGTATATCCAGACTGGCCAATTTAAACTCTGTTCCATTGTCGGTAGCAAATACAAACCATTGTCCATTCGCGCCATCTCCTGCATTTGATACATAGCCTAAACCATCTACCGCAGCATTACCGGCAATAACACTTCCATGTGCAAAACCTCTATTGAGGCTTGAACTAATACCTGTTAATGAAGCAAAAGCTGTTCCTGTACCATCATCCGTTATTTTAAGGGTGACATCACCAAAGTCGACCGTAGATTTTTGAACTACTCCGTCCGTATCGTAACCACCAGAAAACTCATCGGTTGGAAAACTTAGGGTATTGGGTACGAATGCATCAACATCACCTGCCAGCGTTGGTGCAGGAGCTGTACCATTAGTCTCTACAGCCCAGCCTTCATTGGGAGGCTTAGGGGAGTCCATGGGGTTGCTGTAAATGAGTTGGTTGCTACTGTTTAGTATCTCCCAAGATGACCCGTTTTTACGAATGAGATAGGCGGAAGATGTAATGGGGTTGTCATCACAATCGAAGCTTGAATAATATGTAGAGCTCCCTGAACTCTGATAGATAATATTCGCATTACTATCTCCACCATTATTAACAGATACCATGTTTTCTTGAGCCAACAAAAGCCCATAAAACATTACCAAACAAAATAGAATCAAACCTATCCTCAACATTCTAATAATCATTAGGTTACATATTGAAATTCACAGCTACCAAAGCAGGTTACGCTTAGCAACAAATAAAGAGATTCTCCATTTTCTGGAGTCGTAATGGTAAAGGCGGGGCCACTCCCTTGTGGAACAAATGCAGGGGTGCCCGCTTTCTGAACAGCATAACTAAGTTTATTATTAGGTGCGTCATATTCAATCAATATGGTATCTCCCACGCCATAAGCAGCACCAAACGCGGTCAGCGCATTATTACTAAACTTTTCTCCTGTTGTAGATAAAAAGCCATACTCATTGGCATTGGCACCAATGTCATGTGCCATGTCGCTAGGTAAAGTCCCTAAACCTATAGAGATTCCTTTAGACCCAGGGAATATGGTTAGGCCATCAATTCGAATTTTAATACTATATACCTGATTGGGATCATTTAACTCAGGTCCTATAAAAATTCTAGGTGTAAAGTCGAAACCAGCCTTTGCCACTAAGGTACCATCACTCCATCTTATTGCCGTTTGACATTGAGTTCCGGTATATAAGGAAACACAGGAACATACATCATCCGCCAGGCAAGTGCCTTTTCCATTACATGCATTTGCATCATCTGCGAGCGTACCAAAGCACTTTAAAGAATTACATTCAATATTAAGAGCCCTAACAAAAAACCTAAAAGGGCCATTGGAATCATTACTTTCAATAATCACTTCTGCAAAGGCCAATCCGAAACTGTGACTTGTATAATTGATCGTAAGATTGGCCGATTCATTAGGTGCCAAAGTTCCTTCAGCATTAGTGGTTATCTCAAAAAAATTCCTGTCGTCATCGAGTCTAATTTCCGAAATCACCAGATCAGAATTACCGGTATTAGTAAGCACAAAGGTTCTTTCAATCTGATTTTCATTCACTGAAACCGTCTTATTGTAGGTAATACCGAAATCGGTAAAGTTGGCTTCGCTTACAGTTCTAGAACCAGATGCAATAGATGCATTATTTCCTGCCAACTCTAGCTGAGGCTGAAACTCTTCTGTAAATGGAATTAGGAATACCGTGAAAACAAGGAGTTTATGTAGGATTTTCTTTTGGTTGGAAGACATGGCTGGCCTTGGTTTTATAACTCACAATTTGCTGATTGCTAAGAGCTCAGATAAAAAAATGTGCGTGAACAGCAGATTTTTGGGCGTGAATGTGGTTCATTCATGGTTCACGGTTTATTGTTCAAAGTTTGAAAGCTGGAGCTGCGAGCGGGGAGCATGAAGACGGAAGCAAGAGGCTTGCGGGGTCGAGAGCCGTTACTGCACCGCCAATACAAGGGAGTTGTGTTCGAAGTTTAAGATTTAAGGCTTAAAATGAAGACTCGCATCAATTACCTGTCATTGGTCAGTCTACTAATTCAAGCTCACATTCACCAAAACAAGTCAGGCTCAGCATTAAATGAAGAGATTTCCCTGGCCTGGCTATTAGCCCGGTAAATGCTTCTCCTTGTGGAAGAAACTCATGAGTGCCAGCCTTTTTTACAGCAAAACTCAGCTTGTTTTGAGGAAGGTCATATATAATGAGCACAACATCTCCTTCACCGTAGCCAATGCCGTAATCATTATGTACTCCGTTACTGTATAATCGCCCTGAAGATAGATAACCATACTCTCTGTCTATCTGACCAATATCATGAGCTAAATCTCCTGGCGGAGAAGAACCAACACCAATAGACACTTCAGTATCTTGGAACAAAGACAACTTATTTATGGCGACTTTAATTCGATAGACTTCATTCGGGTCAGTTAGTTCTGGCCCTATTGTTATTCTCGGAGAAAAATCATGACCAGCCTGCACCAGCGTATTACCATCGTTCCAGCGTATTGGTGTTTGACAGTTTGTACCCGCATATAACGGAGCACAAGAGCACGTATTTTGGCCAATGCAAGTTCCAAAAGAATTACACACGGTTGGGTCACTAGGTAATTTTCCAAAACATTTGGTCGAATTACACTCTACATTTTTGGCTCTAATAAAGAATCGGAAAGATCCGTTGGGATCATTACTTTCAATAACTACTTCTGCGAAAGCCAATCCAAATGCCCTACTATTAAAATTAATGACCAGCTCAGCCGATTCATTGGGAGATAGTGTTCCCACTGCGCTAGTTGTAATGTCAAAAAAGTTTTGTTCATCTTCCAGCCTTATTTCTGAAATTACAAGATTGCTGCTTCCACCATTGACGAGCACAAACGTCCTACTTAACTGCGTATAATCTACGGAGGCCGTTCTGTTGAATACAGTCCCAAAATCGGTATAGTTATCGGCACTAAAAGAGGAGTTGTTAGCCGCAATAGTCAGGAAGTTACCATAGACTTCTAACCGCCCATCCACTTTGGTTTCAACCAATGGAATCAGCAGGGTTATTAAAAACAGTAGTTTTGGAAGGTGTGTTCTTCTACTGATACGCATAATGTTTTAAAATTTATTGTTTAATAAAAATGCCCAAGTGTTGTTGGGTGTATTCAGAATTGTGCGCGAGTGGCAGATTTTTGGGCGTGAATGTGGTTCATTGGTGGTTCATGGTCTATTGAAAGCTGGAGCGGGAAGACGGAAGCATGGAGTTGGGAGCTGGGAGCGGGCTGCTGATAAGCAAGACCAATTGCAGTGAAGAGTCTCCAATAAAGTTGATGTGGAATGTGAGGGGCTAGGGGTGGAATGAGACGGAAGCGAGAAGACAGAAGACAGAAGACGGAAGACGGGACTATGAAGCCGGAAGCCAGGAGTTGGAAGCCAGGAGCCGGAAACAACCAGCAGTCACCAATAGTTGGAAAATGAAAACTCCAGAGATACGATTCCTCTCAAAACGGAGACAAATTCTCAATAGCCTAAATGGCTCCTAAGCTTTATTTTTAAACATCACTTGAAGACCTAATTCGACCGGGAAAAGTAACCCACAAGTTCTACATCTGGAGATTCAAAAAGCTGTCGCGGAGTAATAATGGTTTCTTCAATTGGTGTGCGCTTGATCTCCGGAATTGACCCCGGAAGCTGTATTTCTGGTTGAACGGAACTTACCATGAGTTGATCATCTAAAATAAGCTCGGGAGATTCAGTTAATGGCTCTACATGAATGGGATAGCCAGCATTTTTTAAACACATGGCTACTAAGGTAGAACAGGCAATCATATCTTTTTGGTGTCCTTCACTGTATTCGTTAATGAGTAAAGTAATCGCCACAATGACCGACTCAGCAATAAACCTATTTGGAATTTTATCCAGAATAATCTTTCGGATTTCTCCATCCTTATAACGCATGGAGCAAATCACTGCCAACATCCAGGCTGTTGAATAGGAATATTTAATTGAGCCATCATAGTAAAAATCGCTAATGGCTTTGTTGATTGTGTCAGTATCCAAATCACCTTTCCTTCGGTATACATAGAGTTTAGCCACCGAGTCTGCATTCAATGTCGATTCCAAAGTAGCTGCACCTATGCCATGACTTCCGGCCTGAACAACACAATCCATCACTTTTGGAAAGGTATTCTTGCCAAAATTAATATCTACATGCCCCCAAATAGCTGCATGATATATATTTCTGTAATTCTGCCCTTCTTTACCAGGATCAAACCAAGGAATAAGGTAAACCAGCAAATAGAATGCGGCTTTCTCTGCACCGTCCTCCTCCCAGGTTTTGAAAAATTTATCTAAACTAAAGTCGAAATTCTCAAAAATGAGAATGTCTCCTATTTGTAAATCACTTTTACTCATTGGTTGCATAGCATATTGATTTATAGTGGCCTAATTCATTGCAATGATCTTATCAAGCAGTCCGTCATCCGAAACAAAATCTAAAATAATCGTACCTACTCTCTTTTTTCCCCATTCAGGCAAATGTTCCTTTAGCCGATTGTTCATCCCCCCTTTGCCAATAGCAGTAGATCTAGGGTTATTTAAGTCAGGGACGCCTGGTGAAGTACCACTAGCAAAATTCCAATACCATACATTAGTACTTCCTTTGGCTGCTTCATTCAACAGTTTTTCAATATTATTCCATTTTTCATCATATCCGTTGAAATACGCCACTTTGTAACAATCCTGAACTCTAATCTTGCTAGGTGCCGTTTCTGAAGGAGCATCATCATTCAAAGTAAAGATGCTATCCCCTTTCCATCCATAGTAGGCTGGTATACCCAATTTACCCTCGAACCTACGAACAAGCACAATCTTGCCCCTAACTTCTTGCAGATTGGGGATAGTGTCTGCCACATACCAACGGTTACCTGCCCCATGCATGTAGTGTTCAAGAGTGACTTCAAAACTGCGCGTGTTGCCTTCATCTTTACAGGCATCGATTTCCCAAAATTTAGGATCGTCCTTACACTCTCTTTTAACCCCCATTACAATGGTCTCACTCGGATTTTCTACCAGAAAATCTATACACTGCTGCACAACATCTCCGAAATTGATCTTTTGATAAACAGATCCATGATGTATGGTGAAAACATTGTTGAGATGTCTGCATCGAATATCCATAAACCTCACACCCAAAATGAGCTGAGCAGCTATCGACAACTCCTGGCATTGGGTCATAAAACCTCCGAAAAGAGCACATGAGTCATGGGTGCCGGGCATATTAATTTCCGACAATTTCCTGCTTCCGTTAATCCTGGACATCCAATTGGCGTTTGGGAAGCTAGCTATTGCAACAGTTTGATGCTCCTTACAAGCACCAGCCAATTTCACTCCGTTAAATGAATAATTAATAGCCAGATGCTTGGTATGACCAGGGCTCGGGTCGCCAAACAACTTATTGGAAGCTGCTATCCTTGTCTCACCCTTATCAACCAACTGTTGAACCTTTTCAGTTACCACCAAAGCTGCATTTTTTGTCCCGTAAGCGGCCGATATAATTTTCACTTTGCTCATATCTGTGATTGAAAGGTGTCAGGAAAAAGTTACACGTTGACCTTCTTTACAGGCCACCGCTTTCGTTTGTCCGTTGACCTTGTAAACAGCTCCAAAATGTTTACTGTGACCTGGGCAGGGGTCATTAAACATATGATTATCAACTTCCAAACTATCCCCAGAACGGGTAATCAGCTTTTGAACCTTTGAGGTTACATCAAAGGTTTTGGTAGCTTCGCCATAGGCACCGTAGCAAGCACCAATTATACTTATTGAATTCATATTGTGTGTGTTTACTGATTAGCACAGTTTAAAATTGTAAAACACCCGGATACTGAATGGTTAAAGGTGCACCAACTCGCTAGAAATGTGCGCCAACTACTTGATTATGTGCGCCAAAAAGGTCGAAGGGAGGGCAAAACCACATTAGAGAGTTTGCAAGCGGTGTATCAGGTTGTCTTTGTAGGATTTACCCAAGGGCACCTCTTCTCCATTTATTGCAATGGTAAACTGAGAAAGGTCTATATCTTCTACCTTTTTAATGTTTACGATGTGGGAACGATGGGTTTGTACAAACTCTTGAGGATTAAGCTTATCGGCCAACTCTTTGAGTGACTGACGAATGACAAACTTCTTGTTTTCTGTATGTAGTATGCAATACTTGTCTTCTACAGAAACCCAAAGTATGTCTGTAATCATAAGTTTAACCAGCTTATTTCTCTCTTTTACAAAAAAGAAGTCTTTTGCCAACACCACATGCCTATTGTCTTCAAAGACATCTTCTTCGTGAGAAGTGGTATAAGCTCTAAGGGTGGCCAATTCCATACTTCTTTCGAGCTGCACCGGGTCAAAAGGCTTAATAAGGTAAGCACTGGGCACGGTTTCTTTGGCCTTATTGAAGGTATCTTTATCGTCATAGGAAGTAATAAAAATAACCGGGGTGGGTCTCTCGGCCTGAAAAATTCGAGCTAAGTCTATCCCCGACATCTCTCCTTCAATATTTATATCTAATAAAACCAGATCCGGCTGCTTGCTCCTAAAAAATTTGAGCGCTTTCTGACCTTCTTCTGCAATGCCAATGGTCTGATACCCCAACTCATCCACAAACATCTCGAGAGTGTCGGCATAATTGGGTTCATCTTCTACGATGAGTATGTTCATTGCTGAATGATCTGCTTTGGTTGACCATTAAAAATAATAATTCTGAGCAATTGGAACACGTACTTCTTTATGGGAGCAGTCTATAGGGCTGACCATTGGTAAACTACATTTATCCGCGAAAGGAAGGAAGCATGATTTGTTTCAGATTATACAAGCAGACAAAGGATTATTGATAAGTAACTAAATCTGTAGAACTAATATCTTCACCTGCCTACTGAGCTCATTTGCATTACCTTACCCATACCCTCAGCGGGCACTGAAATGGTGAAGATTGCGCCCTCTCCTTTGGCACTTTGCACCTGAATAGTTCCATGGTTTTGCTGAACAAATTCATTGACAATTTTTAGACCTAAACCGAAGCCCACCTCCCGGTTCAAACCTCGCTCGCTTTTGAGAGATGAGGTAAAAAGCTTCTTCTTCATCACGGAGTCCATACCAACTCCATGGTCGGTTACTTTTATTTCCGTTGTACCATTCTGCTCTTTAAGTTCAACCTCAATTACGCCACCTTCATGGCTAAACTTAATGGCATTGCTCAACAGGTTTCTGATAATGGTCGAAAATTTATTCTTGTCGGCATATACATGGGCTTCATTTTTAGCTACCCTTACGGTGAGCTTTTTCGATTCAAGCAAGCCTTCATAAAGCGCCAAATTTTCCTCTATGGTTTTGGAGGCATCGAAGTATTCTGGGTGATGCGGCACCCCTTCTGTTTGAGAAGCAGCCCAATGCAGCAGGTTATTGAGTAGATGGTTCAACTGGTCTATTGATCGATCGATTTTCCCACCCATCTCGAGTATCTTCTCTTGCTTTTCTTTACGAATGAAATATTCCAGCTTTTGACCCACTCCCTGAAGGGCAATCATGGGGCTGCGCAAATCGTGAGCAATTATGGAAAAGAACTTGTCTTTGCTGGCATTTAGTTCTTCCAGCTTGTGGTTCTGAAGACTGATCTTACGGTTGTTTTTTCTAATCTGTATAAACAACAGAAGTACTATAATTAAAAATACAGCCACTACAATCAGTCCAATGAGGTAGAGTTTTTGCCTTTCTTTCTCTGCGGCCTGTTTGAGCAAAAGTCCCTCTATTTCTCGCTCCTTCTGGGCGGTTTTATATTGTGTTTCCAGCTCAACCACCTGCTTGGCTTGCTCTTCTTCGAACAACGTTTCCAGATAGTTTATATACAGGTTATAGTAGTGAGTGGCTTTCACATACTTGCCCATGTCTTGATAACTGTCGGCAATGATTTTAGTAGCATCAACTTTATAAGTGAGAATGTTCATTTCTTCGGCCAGAGCCAATGCTTCCAGGGCTCGGTCTACAGCCTCAGAGTACCTACCGAGGTCCCAGTCGAGCCGAGCAATGTTGTTAAGCGTGTTAATGCGGGTACTTTCATCGGGAGCCATTTGCAAAGCCCGCTCATACAAGTCGAGGCACTTTTCATATTCTTTAGTAGCAAAATACAGCTCTCCGAGATCGTTGAAATTACTGGCGGCTACTCCTTCCAAATTAGCGGCCTGGCAAATGTCTAGTGATTGCAGCAGCAATTTTTCGGCTATCTGATGCTCTTCCTTCTGGTAATAGACCACTCCGAGCCGGTTGAGCGTAGCAGCAACTCCTAGCGTATCCTGAGCGGCTTCACAAATCTCCAGTGCCTTTTCCAGGTTTTCCAAGGCCGGGTTAAGGTTTTCTGCTGCCCGGTATATTTCTCCCAACACCCTAAAGTATCGACCATGAAATTTAGGTTCGAGGGTGAGTTCCGGAGTATTTGCCGTGCTCAAAAATAAATCCACCGCAACAGAGTACTCGCCCAAGTAGTAATGTCCTACTCCTTTATAAAAGTTACGCTTAGCATAAGATAAACCGCTTGCCGCCTGCTCACCGCCTTTCCAGTTTTCCAGAACCACTATGGAAGAATCGTATTTACCCAGAGAAAATAAACTGGCTCCGAGCCACAACCTTGCTTCATTTTCCAGAGCACCCCTGCCCAACTCACGGGCATTTTCAATCAGAATTTCGCTTACTGATCTGGCTTGTTGTGGATCCGCATCCACGATTAGTTTTACTCTGGCCAGCTCAAGTTGCAACAACTCCACACTGGTGGCTTGTCTGGCTCTGTGCAGGGCGTCCTGGCCGCTCAGGGAAAAAGAGAGACACAAGAGGAGAGTTAAAATCACTCCTTTGCACATTTCATAAGTAAAACATTTTAGCATTTTGGAATCCGAAGATTTCAGAGAGCTGTATTCAAAAAAATAGAATTAACGCTAACAGCCAACACATTAACCTAAAGGCAGATAGACCGAAAAAGTTGTTCCCTCAGAGACTCTTGAAGTTACTTCAAACCTACCTCTATTCAAATTTATAAATTCTTTGCTAAGTCGCAGCCCCAAGCCAAAGCCTTTCTCTCCCCTAACTCCAGCGGGAGAAATAAGCCTCTGCCCATTGAGTACTTCTCTAATTTTTTCATCAGACATGCCTACTCCCTGATCTTTCACCTGAAGTAAAAGCATTTTATCAGCTTGCATAGACCTGCACCAAATGGTGCTGCCTTCCGGGCTAAATTTGATGGCATTGCTTAGCAAGTTTCTGACTACGGTGGCCATAGTGTTTACGTCTACATAGGCCAGTACTTCCTCACTTACCTCGTTCATCACCTCTATTTCTTTACTGATTGCCAGCGATTCATAAAGACGAATAGTCTCTTGCACCATTTCATAAAGAGACACTTTTTCCGGATGGTAAGGAATACTTCCTTTTTGAGTGGTTGCCCAATTCAGCAAGTTATTGAGCAGATGGTTTATATGATCGGTAGAGTTATCGATTTTGGTGCCCAGCTCCAGGAGTTTCTCCTGTCTGTTTTTGCGAATGTAGTATTCCAGTTTCTGCCCAACACCTTGAAGGGCTACCATAGGACTTCTCAAGTCGTGAGCGATGATGGAGAAAAACTTGTCTTTAGTCTCGTTGGCTTCTTGCAAAGCTTTGGTGCGCTCCTCCACGGTTTTTTCAAGCAGTAGTTTTTGTTCTTCGAGCAAACTCAGCTTAAACCTCTCCTTTTCTATTTCCTGCTGCCTGAGTTCTTTGCGCATACGCCTTATTCTATCGGCCAGAGCAAGCGAAAGCAGGGTAACTTCCATGGCACCACCTAGTTCTACAGCAGTTAGTGTAAAAAAATTGGTGGGCAAAAGTCCGGCTCCATGAATGGTTCGGATGAGCACACCCAAAATGTAAGGCACCCAGGCAATGATATAAAAGAGAGCCGGCTTAAACCCCTTTCGGTATACGAATATACCTGCGACCAAAAGTGTTGGAAAGGAGAGCAACACCAACCACCTGGCAAAACCGTAAATTGGGTTAACACCAAACAGAGCACAAAGAACAGACATGAGTAAGCTCAAGCCACATATGAGCCACAGAAGTCGGTCCATTGAGCGACTAAAACTAGCCACATTGAGAAACTCTGCCGCAAAGCGACTGGAGAATGCCATGCTGATTCCGGCAAATAGTACATATAGGTTTCCGTCTATACCCTCATGCTGAGGCCACAGGTACTGCTCTCCAAGTCCATTGGTCGAAACCGTGGTGAGCATAGCAAAGGTGGTAGAGAATACATAGAGTAGATATACCCTGTCTTTGAGCGAAAGGTAGATGAAGAAGTTATAGAGAATCATAACTACCATTAGCCCATAAAAACTACCCAGCAAAAGACTTCTAAGGTCAGTATCGCCTTGAAAGGCAAGTGTCTGTTGGTTGAGATAGGGTTCTTCAAAAGACCCTATCGCTGTATAGGAAGTATCTTGCTGAACCTGAACTATAGAGTTTTGGGCAGGCGTTGGCTCAGAACCAGCCGATGCAAAATTTGGAAACGCCAGACACAGAAGAATGAAAAAAGGTAATGTGCTTTTAAAAAATGGGCTGGTACAGCTCATAACAGCCTTAAGTTAAATAAAAAACCCCGACCGGAGCCGGGGTTTATTGTTCGATTTATGATGATCACACACTAGCCCAAGACTTTTGCCCCGGCTCGTATGGAAGACATCCTTCGTATTTTACCGGAATGGGGTCATACGGCATAACCTCTTCCCCTACCAGTTCGCTGGTAAAGTAACTATAGAATGTAGAATCTACCACATTGGTAACGAAGTAGGTTTCTAAAAACTCATCGGTTTTTTCTCCCGGGTCGTTGAATGTACTTCTATAGCGTTTTAGTATATCCGGATTCTCATCGTACTTTTTAAAGTACTCGTTAATGGCCGCGGTTATTTGCTCGGTAGTGGCTTTGTTAAACTTCACATCCTGATTGGCATCGAAGTTCTTTACAAATACAGCCATTCCCCTTCTAAAGTAATCCGCCTCCTTATCAGTATTCAAAACAGATAAGGCCTGGTCGATATGGTTGGCAACTCCTGCCTCTGTTGCTCCCGGAGTTTCTGTTTTAGGACATATACCTTCACATATTTTCTCCAATTGAGCCGCTTCTTCAGGGGTAAGCAACACAGGCACCCAATCTACCTTGGGCTGAGGAGAACAACTTTGCAGAGCACCAAACAGTAAACTGCTAGAAAACAGAGCTGCTGATCCAAAACCTATATTTTTTAGTGCTTCTCTTCTTTCCATGGTTTAAAGTTTTCCTTTTTTCAATTGATCTACTGCATAATTGGCTGCTCTTGCGGTAAAAGCCATGTAAGTAAGCGATGGGTTTACGCAAGAGGCCGAGGTCATAAATGCTCCGTCTGTCATGAACACGTTTTTACAAGCGTGCACCTGGTTCCATTTATTGGTTACTGAGGTTTTCGGATCTCTACCCATTCGGGCAGTACCCATTTCATGAATACCCAAGCCCATGTTAGGCCCATTATCATACGTATACACGTTTTTGAAACCTGCAGCTTCAAGCATTTCGGCTCCTGCTGCGGCCATGTCTTTACGCATTTCGTATTCGTTTTCATGGAAGCTGCCGGCATCAAACCTCATTTGAGGTAGTCCCCACTGATCCAGGTTGTCATAATCCAGATACATGTAGTTCTTATGCTGCGGAAGCACCTCTCCAAAGCCCATAAAGCCCATGGTCCAGCCTCCTGGCTCCATCAAAGCATCTTTAATGTTGCCACCTACACGGCCTACTCTCATTTCGGCAATGTTACGACCCCATCCTTCTCTTGAAGCAGACCCTTGATAACCGTAGCCTCGCACAAAGTTTTTCATATTGGAGCTACCACCAAGATTTCGGAAGCGAGGAATGTAAATACCATTTGCTCTTCTTCCCTTGTAGTATTTGTCTTCGAACCCTTCTACTCTGGCACCGGCTCCAACTCCCAGGTGGTGATCCATTATATTATGTCCTAGTTCGCCACTATCGTTGCCGAGTCCGTTGGGGAAGCGCAACGATTTAGACTGTAGCAATATACCTGCCGAGGCAATGGCCGAAGCACAAAGGAAAATTACCTTGGCGTAGTATTCGGTAGACTCTTTGGTGTTCTGGTCTATGGCGCGAACGCCAATGGCTTTTCCGGTGCTGTCGTCATACATCACCTCATGCACTATAGCATCGGTCATTACCGTAGCATTACCTGTGGCCACAGCAGCCGGCAGGGTAGAAGAAAGGCTGGAGAAGTAACCTCCATAAGGGCACCCTCTCATGCATCGGTCTCTAAAAAGGCATTGGCTTCTCTGACCCGGGTTTTTATGATCGGGATAGGCCTGATTTAGCGGTTGGGTGAGGTGTGCGGTTCGGCCAATGGTTACCCAACGATTGTTCCACTTACTCTCTACAGCTTTTTGGAAGTGCTGCTCTACGCAGTTCATTTCCATTGGGGGTAAAAACTGCCCGTCAGGCAACTGCTTAAACCCTCTGTTTTCGCCACTTACTCCTATGTACTTTTCCACATAGTCATACCATGGTTTAATATCTGCGTACCGTACAGGCCAGTCTACCCCGAAGCCATCTTTGAGGTTGGCTTCAAAGTCTATATCGCTCCAGCGATAACTCTGGCGTCCCCATGTAATTGATCGTCCACCAAGGTGATAACCTCGCATCCAGTCGAAGCGGGTATCTTCCTGATAAGGGTGTTCACTGTCCTTCACAAAAAAATGCCTATGGGCTTCAGCGGTGGTGTATCCGGTACGGTTTTGTTTCGGATAGTCTTTTTCAATCACCTCTCTGGGTGTTCTGCCTCTGTTGGGCAAGTCCCAGGTGTCCATAGTAGCAGTATGATAGTCCTTAATGTGCTCAATCTTGCGGCCACGCTCAAGAACCAGTGTTTTCAGGCCGTTTTCGCTCAGCTCTTTGGCTGCCCAGCCTCCACTAATTCCTGAACCCACCACAATAGCATCGTAGGTTCTCTCCTGCTTTGCTCGTAGGTTTAAATTCATCGAATTACTCTTTAGAATGTCAACTAATTTTTCATACAATCCAGCGCGAAAGTGGATAGACGAGTAATATAGGGAGAATGGATTAAAAAAAATAGAATGGTGGTATCTCAGGTGAGATTTGCAGGAGAAGAGGCAATGAAAAAGCCCTGCGAAGTGGCAGGGCTTGAGTTCTTTTAATATTCGTCTTCGTTAAAGAAGAAATCTTCTTTGGTAGGATAATCTGGCCAAATCTCTTCTATGTTCTCGTACGGTTGGCCGTCATCTTCGAGCTCTTGCAGGTTTTCTACCACCTCTAAAGGAGCCCCTGAACGAATCGAAAAATCGATCAATTCATCTTTTGTGGCCGGCCAAGGTGCATCCTCCAAATACGATGCTAATTCTAGTGTCCAGTACATCTCTCTTTTTTTTATTGGCGTGCAAAAGAATAGAATAAAAATTTAAAATTCAAACGCTAACCGTCAATTTTTCAGAATACCATGATAATCAGCCAAATAGATGCCCTAAGAAGCCTTTTTTGCATCTTTAAGCTGACTAAGTAAAGCTCTTTTTATGGCTACTTTCTCTTTTTGGTCGGCCAACTTTCGGTCTAGCAGTGAATCTAGCCCACTGGCTGTATTGAATTTGACCACGTTTTCTTCAAAAGTTTTCAGCTCGGTGGTATCTCTGTAAAGTAGGTCTTGTAAAAGCTTAATTCTCAAGGTTTCTCTCTCACCTTCGTTCATTCCTTTACGCGCCTTCTTATTTAACAGGCGGTCTAAGAACTGCTTCTCACCGATAAGCATGGTTAGCTTTCTATATTCAGTTTGAAGCTTTTTATTGGCCTCCTTTCCCGGAAAACCAATCGACTTCCACTCCCCCTGAATTTTTCTAAGTTCAACTTTAGGCACCAGCTCTTCACTATGCTGTCTCAACCTTTCCACAAGTGCCTCTTTGAGTTTTCGGCTCTCTTCCGGTGACTGCCCCGACTGCTGCTTTGCTTTTCTCAGAGAATCTTTCAAGAGCTTTTGAAATTTCTCCCAAAAAGCGGAGTGACTGTCGGGCTTAATCTTACCCAGTTCTTTCCATCTCTTTTTTAAATCTCCATGCACCGCCCGAAGCTTATGAGCTGGCGTTTCAGCAAGCTGCTTGGCAGCCTGATTCAGAAAAGCCTCATAGTCAGCCTCTTTTTCGATCATCATTTTCTCCAAATCGGCATAAAAGGCTGCCCTACGATCAAAGAAATCGCCTACCAACTGTTTAAACTCCCCCTCAATTCGTTCGCGGTGTTCTACTTCTACAGCTCCGGTTTTCATCCACCGCTGCTGCACATCCTTAATAGCCTCGGTAGCCGACTTCCATTCATGGCTGGCCGCAACCACCCTAAGCTCCTCCAACAGAGCTGTTTTAATCTGTAAATTTTTATGCCGGTTTTGAGCAATGTATTCATTAAGTTCAGTCTCCAACTGTTCCAGTGCATGGTACAGTCCTTCAAAGTCGCCCAGTGCATCTACATTGCCAAGGCTCTCTTTCAGGTTAATTACCTTTATTAAGAATGAGCCTTTGTTGGCGTGCTCCTCCACTTTAGACTTTACATCTTCTACCTCGCTAACAATGGCTTCAAACTTTTGTGTGAAGTATTGTATGGTTGCCTCTTCGCTTTCCTTAACTGTTCCTATCTCTCTTTCAGGAAAATCAAGGAAGCTCTTTCTGTAAACCTTTCCGTCTTTTATGTAACCGTATTCCACTTGAGATAACTATGGTACTTTAAAGTGGCCGAAAATAAGTAAATCAATCAAGAGCACTTCTATCGAGCTTAATTTTTAGCATATTTGAGCCAAAATTTCACACTATGAGTGACCAAAAGATCATCTTTTCAATGGCGGGAGTCAGCAAAATCTATCCGCCTCAGAAACAAGTTCTTAAAAATATATATCTGTCTTTTTTCTACGGTGCCAAAATTGGCGTACTCGGTTTAAACGGAGCCGGAAAGTCTTCTCTGCTGCGGATAATTGCCGGAGTAGATAAAAACTACCAGGGCGAAGTAGTCTTCTCGCCCGGATATACCGTGGGCATGTTGGAGCAAGAGCCACAGCTAGACCCGGAAAAAACGGTAAAGCAAGTGGTAGAAGAAGGTGCCGGTGAAGTGATAAAACTGCTTCAGGAGTTTGAAGAAATTAATTTGAAGTTTGCCGACCCAGCGGTTTTGGCCGATGGTGATGCCATGAATAAGCTTATTGAAGACCAGGGACGGGTACAAGAGCTACTGGATCAGCACAATGCCTGGGATCTGGATTCACGACTGGAGAGGGCTATGGATGCGCTGCGCACACCTCCGGCCGATGCCAAAATTGCCAACCTCTCTGGAGGAGAAAAACGAAGGGTGGCCCTTTGCAGGCTGCTTATTCAGGAGCCGGATGTTCTCCTGCTCGATGAGCCAACCAACCACCTCGATGCCGAATCGGTTCACTGGCTAGAGCAACATCTCAAGCAATACAAAGGAACAGTGATAGCGGTAACCCACGACCGTTACTTCCTCGATAACGTAGCGGGCTGGATTCTTGAGCTTGACAGGGGTGAGGGTATTCCATGGGAAGGCAACTACTCTTCCTGGTTGGAACAGAAGCAGAAGCGTTTGGCCGATGAGGAGAAAACAGAATCTAAGCGGCAAAAAACCCTTCAGCGCGAGCTCGAATGGGTACGTATGTCTCCCAAAGGTCGCCAGGCCAAGGCCAAAGCCCGATTGAGTGCCTATGACAAACTGGTAAGCCAGGAAGGACGCGAAAAAGAAGAAAAACTGGAGCTTTACATTCCTCCGGGGCCCCGACTGGGTGCTAAGGTTATCGATGCCAAGGGAGTGAGCAAAGCGTTTGGCGATAAGCTGCTTTATGAAAACCTGGACTTCTCGTTGCCTCAAGGGGGAATTGTGGGAATAATTGGCCCCAACGGTGCAGGTAAAACCACACTATTCAATATGATCACCGGTAAAATTGAGCCGGATAGTGGCACTTTCGAAGTGGGTCCAACAGTAGAAATAGCCTATGTAGACCAGGAGCATACCAAGCTGGACCCCAACAAAACTGTGTGGGAAGTGATTTCTGAAGGCAACGAACTTATTAATCTTGGTGGAAAACAAATTAATTCGAGAGCCTATGTGAGTCGCTTTAATTTTGGCGGAAACGACCAAAACAAGAAGATTTCGGAACTTTCCGGAGGTATGCGCAACCGGGTGCACCTGGCATTAACCTTAAAGCAGGGTGCAAATTTATTGCTGCTAGATGAGCCAACTAACGATTTGGACGTTAATACTTTGAGAGCCCTGGAAGAGGGCTTGGAAAACTTTGGCGGATGTGCCGTAATTATTTCGCACGACCGTTGGTTCCTGGATCGTATTTGTACGCACATTCTAGCCTTTGAGGGCAACTCACAGGTTTACTGGTTTGAAGGCTCTTATACCGAGTATGAAGAAAACCGTAAAAAACGCATGGGCGATACTGAACCAAAGCGCATTCGCTACAAAAAGCTAGGCTAAATTGAAAAAAAGTATCAGAATAGTTAATTTATCAACCATGAAAGGATTTAAAAAACTCATGGCCTGCATGGTTATTTGTGCCGCTTTTGGAGCAAATGATCTGGCCGCTCAAATAACCCCGATAGACTACATTAGTGGGGCCGGTCGCTTTACCATTAGAAGCCGGGTTCCTATGAACATCATGATTCCATATGAACCACACCTGTATATGGATGAGCGCATGACTAAAATTGAGTTGCTGGATGGCACAATGATAGAAGGCTTCTATAAATACAATGTAGAAAACGAAACCTTGGAACACGCCAGCTCAGAACAGATTTACAGTCTGAAAGAAGTAAAGCGCTTTTGGTTTTTGCAATCGGGCGACAAGCCGGAAGAGGCCTTTGTAAACATTAGGTTGGTTTGGCCAAAGAGTGAGTATGGAGGGTTCTTTAAAACAGTAAAGAGCTCTGAATACGTATGGATAAAGTACTACCTGGAATTTAAACCAAGAGACTATGATCCGGTAATGGACATGGGTAACCCATACGACAGGGTAGAAATGGCCAACGAGTTCTACATTAATCTGAACGATGTGTGGACGGCCGTTCCTCAAACCAAAGGAGACTTTTTTAAACTTATGGCTCCCTATGCCGATGAGGCTCCCCTGAAGAAGTTCATGCGTAAAAACAAGATAAAACTCACCGAAGCCGAAGACCTCGGTAAGGTGATCAACTGGGTGGCTAAAAATGGAAAGTAATTTCCTGCTTTAGGTCAGGGTGGAGACTCAAAGCCACAGGACAATTGAGCCCTATTTCTTTGATCCATGAGCGATCTTCATCACTGACCGCACAATTATCCCAATAAAAATCTACTCTTAAGGCGGCTATTCTTCGCGGATTAGCCGCCATTATTTTTTGTGTAGCCAGGTGCATACCGCTCATATCCCATCCTTTCTTTTCACCCGCAATGGCCATAACGGTCATCATACAAGCGCCCAGAGCCGCAGCCACAGTGTCGGTTGGAGAAAAAGTCTCTCCTTTTCCGTTGTTATCTAGGGGAGCATCGGTGTGAAAAGTGTTCTTAGATTGAAGGTGTACTGAAGAGGTTCTAAGCCCTCCTTCATATTTGGTCTCAACTGTTTTCATAAACTATCGACAATAATTTTTCGTTACTTTAGCAACATTTCAAAGCCAGCTTCTAACTGATGCGCAACATACAAAAAGTCTTTCTTCTTCTGGTGACAATTTCCTTGAGCCATTTGGCCATTGGGCAACAGATACAACAGTTTATAGACGAGGATTACGAAACAGAAAATGTTTTCGGCATTGTGAAAGCAACTAATGGCGGACTCATTAGTGGGTTTTACTTCAGGCACTCCAGTTTTTTAGGCAATAATAATCTCTCGCACTGGGGCATTGAAATGGTGAATATTAAACATCCGCGAGAAGCCAAGCAAACCACTTTTACAGGAAGCTCCTATGTGTTTGGTAAGTCAAATTACTTCGTAAGCCTTCGACCAACTTATGGAAGAGAAAAAATATTATTCAAAAAAGCCCCGCAGCAAGGAGCCCGTGTAACAGCTCTGGTGGCTGGTGGTCCTGCCATTGGTATGGAAATACCGTATTACATTGAGATAAGCCAAAACCAAAAAGAACAATACGACCCTCACAATAACCAACACGCCATTCCATTTATAGTAGGCAGTGCAGGCCCCTTCCGTGGCCTTGGCCAGACCAAATTTGTTTTAGGGCTACATGCCAAAGCCTCCCTCACCTTCGAAACCAATTCCACCAAAAAGAGAGTATTTGGTTTTGAAATGGGCTTTACTGCCGATGTTTATACCCGCGAAATAGAAATACTTCCGTTGGCCGACAACCAAAGCGTATACACAGCCGCCTTTATTGCCATCTATTTTGGTAAGAGAAGATAGTAGAGCACTCTCTTTTTATTTGGAACCTTTGCCTTACCTTTGTGTTCATATAGTCGGAGGAACGCCAGATGATTGAATTACCTGTAGTATCGAAACCCGCTGAAAATAAAAGGAGAAAGCCAGACTGGCTAAGGGTTAAGCTGCCTATTGGCCCTGAATATGCCAAAGTACGCAAGCTGGTAGATAACCATAAACTGCACACCATTTGTGAAAGTGGAAACTGCCCAAACATGGGCGAGTGTTGGGGAGCCGGCACAGCCACTTTTATGATATTGGGTAATGTATGTACTCGTTCATGTACATTTTGCGCAGTAGCTACCGGTAGACCGCCTGAATACGATGCAGAGGAGCCTAAGCGGGTAGCAGAAGCCATTAAACTAATGGGAGTAAAGCATGCGGTGATCACATCGGTAAACCGCGATGAGCTGAAAGACCGTGGGGCAGAAATTTGGTATCAAACCGTGGTTGAAACCAAAAAACTAAGTCCGGAAACCACTATCGAAACGCTTATCCCCGATGTAAAAGGCAATTGGGATGCGCTGTACCGAATGATTGATGGAGGTCAGGAGGTGGTTTCACACAATATGGAAACGGTGAAAGAACTGTATCGTCCGGTGCGACCGCAAGCCAAATACGACAGAAGCCTGGAAGAGCTCAGAAGAATAAAGGAATATGGCAAGCGCTCAAAGTCAGGAGCTATGCTAGGACTGGGTGAAACCGATGAGCAGGTGTTCCGCCTAATGGACGATTTGGTAGAAGTAGGTCTCGATGTGCTCACCCTGGGTCAATACCTACAGCCTACCAAAAGACACCATGAGGTGATTGAATATGTTCACCCTGATAAGTTCGAGTTCTTTAAAGAAGAAGGAGAGAAAAGAGGAATTAAATATGTGGAGTCAGGGCCATTGGTGAGATCTTCTTACCATGCGGAGAGACATGTGCATGTTTAGACTTCAGACATTAGACAATAGATACTAGACAATTATGGAGCCGCTTTACAGCGGCTTTATTTTTTACAAGGAGATCACTTGTTTACGGTAATTGCATAATTACCTTCAACACCCGCTCTCACTCCTCCTTCTAATTGGATAAATGTAAAATTAAACTGTGAAATTGTTAGACTCTGTATAGTGATGTTCTTGCCATCATCCAAAAGAATCTGATTAGTTGTGGTTTCATTAGCCCACTCCCATGTACCTGAAGCTTGAAACAAGTCTCCTGCGTTGGTTGTTACATAACCTCCTTCAGTGAAGCTGAGTCTAAATCCCTGATAGTTTAGTGTCCTGTCCACTCCGTCAACGACAATTCCATTCGTAGTCGGTAAATTCCATTGTCCTGCAAGATTTTCGAATGTCAGCTCCTGAGCTGTAGGTTCATCAGGCTCTGTATCGCCATCACCACATGAGGAAATAAAGATCATTACCAGGCTCATTAAAGTAATTGTTATGTTCTTGATATACTTTTTCATGACTTCTGCTCCTTAATGCTTAATGATTACTTTCTTTATGACTGTCCCTTTGTCGGTTTCTACTATAAGCAAGTACATTCCTGAGTTGATGCTTGATGTTGTTACCATTACCTCCTTTACTGTTACCTCTTTTTGCTGCCATGCCGATTCGCCTTGTACATTCACAATTTTAAGATTGGCAGACACTGAAGGTGAACTTGTTAAGTCTATCATTAAATACTGGTCAGAAGGGTTTGGATACAATATTACTTCATCCAGATCTAGCTTTTCATCATCTATACCTGTTACTATCTGGCCTTCACCCGTAACACTAATAGTCTCCTCTCCATTGTTGGATGTAATAGTTATGTCTCCGGCAAAAATCTGAGCAGCCGTTGGTGTGAAAGTAACTGAAAAGCTACCCGTTTCACTTTCGTTGACAGTAAAGCTCGATGTGTTCACCGTGTAACCTGCCGGTAGAGCTATACCCGTTACACTAAGGGCGCCATCTCCAGTGTTGTTTATACTTACTTCTTCTGATTGTGAATCCCCAAGCACGAGAGCATCAAAGGTGATAGAAGAAGGAAGACTGTAAATTGGCCCTGTTATGGTAAGGGTGCCATTGCTTGTTACGATCTCATAGTTATCCGCTTCAGCTCCCGATACCTCAATATCATAAGTCCCTCTATCACTTGTTGAGGTTGCACTTGTACTGGCAATGGCCATTGCGGTCAGCACCGACTCATCTTCTTCATTGACAAAGCCTTCATACTGAAAAGTAAACTCAGGAATATCATCTCCTTTATTAATGGTAGCATCATCTGCTGTTACTGTAAGCGCTGCTTTATTTATAACTAGCGTTCCATCTTCTAGAGTAAGACTATAATTATTGGATTCTCCGCCATTCAAGCCAATTACATAGGTTCCAACGCCACTACTGGCATCGGCCGTTGTTGAAATTGTTGGTAAGGTGATGTCTGAAGGTTCATCTCCATTAACAAAACCATTAAAAGTTATGGTTAGCTCAGGATTTTCGGCTCCATAAGTTCTTGATTGGTCATCGGCTGTGGCTGTTAAAGCTGCATGAGTAACTGTTAGGGCACCATCGATCAGGTTAATGCTGTAGTTGCTCGAACTCCCTCCTGACAATGTAATATCATAGTTGCCTACTCCACTGGTAGCATCGGCTGCAGTTGAGATGCTTGGTTCAGTGATTGAACTTTCATCATCTGTGTATTTGAAGCCATTGTAGGTGATGGTCAGCGTTGGGTTGCCCTCACCATAAGTCTTGCTCTTGTCATCAGCCGTTGCGGTCAATGTGGCCTGGGTGATCATCAGTCTATCAGTTTCGTAAGTCAGGTCGTAATTGCTGCCTGCAGTCAAAGTGTTCTGATTGATCGCATAATCACCAACATCTTCTCCTGCTGTTCTGGACAGTTCACCTGTGATGGCATCCCTGTTAGCAAGGCTGCCCGAGGTAACCTGATAAGTCAAGTTTGGATCAGCCTCTCCATAGAGTTTGGTCTTGGAATCTGCTGTTACTGTGATCGGCCTTTCGTTGATGGTCAGGGTACCATCGGTCAGGTTGATCGTGTAGTTGTCAGATGATCCACCGGTTAAAGTGATATCATAGTCGCCAACGTTTGATGTGCCGTTGGCAACGGTGTTTATGCTTGGCTCTGTGATAGCTGTTTCGTCATCTCCATTCTGGAAGCCATCGTAGGCGATGGTCAGCGTTGGGTTGGCATCGCCATAGGTCTTGCCCTTGTCATCGGCCATAGCGGTCAAGGTGGCCTGCGTGATGATCAGGTCATCAGTTTCGTAGGTCAGGTCATAGTTAGTGCCTGCTGTCAAAGTGTTCTGGTTGATCGCATAACCGCCAACATCTTCCCCTACCGTTCTGGACAGTTCACCGGTGATCTGGTCACTGTTAGCAAGGCTGCCCGAGGTAACCTGATAAGTCAGGTTTGGATCAGCCTCTCCATAGACTTTGGTCTTGGAGTCTGCTGTTACAGTGATCGGCCTTTCGTTGATGGTCAATGTACCATCGGTCAGGCTGATCGTGTAGTTACTCGCACTTCCTCCTGTCAAGGTGATATCATAGTCGCCTACATTACTCGTAGCATCGGCTACAGTTGAGATGCTTGGTTCAGTAATTGTGCTAGCTTCCTCTCCATTAACAAAGCCCATATAAGCGATAGTAAGATCAGGATTTACCTCCCCATAGACTTTAGACTTATCTTCTGCCGTTACAATGAGTTCTGCCGGTTTGATTATATATGTGCCTGGAATCCCAATTATATTGTAATTGTCTGATAAAGCACGAGGCGTTATTTGATAACTACCTACATTATCTTGCTCACTAATAATCCCTAACGGAGGGTCAGGTACAATAACAAAAGCTCTTAAATCATCATAACTATCATCAAATTTGAAACCCTCCGAAGTAACATAAAAGATAGGATCAGGTTCCCCATAAGTTTTTTCCACATCATCTGCGGTGATAAAAAGATCGGCTTTGGTCGAAGAAACCACTTGAGATTTATCAGTGGTCAAAAAGTTGTCATTACCAGCAGCAATAGCTCTTATTTCAACTTCACCAACACCTGTAAAGGTCAATTCGCCATTGGAAATTGTAGCAATATTTTCATCAGAACTTTCATAGGTAATTTCTGTACCAGCATTGGAAGATGCATCCAAGAGGTTTATGTCTCCATACTCTAAATTTGTAATGGAATTAAAAGTGATCGTTTGAGTTTCTTTGTTCACATAGGTAAAGTCTGCCAAAGCCAATAAACTCCACCTACCTAAATCATCCTTTACTCTTAGGTAAAGCTTATGCTCTCCGAAGTTCAGACCAGTTGGATCTATATCGAAGTCTACTTCAACAACTTCTCCAGCAACCAAAACAATCTCTGTTCCTAAACCAAAACCTGGGTCAGAATCTATAAAATATTCTGCCAATACAATCTCCTTAGAGACCAATCCTAAACTGGTATTTTGAACGTAAAATGTACGTCCTTGGGCTAAACTCCAACTTCCTCTATCATCTTTTACACGAACAAACAGATTATGAAATCCTGCAGAAAGATCAGCCAGTTCTATGTCAATTTCTGTATCAATATCAGGGGCACTAGCGAAGTCAATGGGTGTAGCTTGTCCAAAACCAGGGTCGATGTCAAAGTAATACTCTGCTGCCTGGATAGCTGTGGCTTCTTGCCCAGAAAAGGACTCTTGAATAAAAAGTGTTCTTCCTTCTGTCAAGCTCCACACACCATTTTCACTTCTTACTCGAACGAATAGGTTATGAAAACCTATCTCAAGACCATTGAGAGAAATCTCAAAGGCTTCATCAATACTCGTACCTTCTGTAATGCTTAGAGCTATTGCATTATTGACTCCCGGATCATTATCAAAATAATATTCAGCTTTGTTAATACCTTGCGCTGTCAATGAACAAATGGTTACAAGGCAACAACCTATAATCAAAAGAACTCTCATTTGTCCGTCTATTAGTTATTAATCCTTGCCTTAAATTTTAGCTGAATTGAACCGTCTTTGGCAATGTTTGTATTCCCGAGATTCATTTCTAAAACTTGAGGCAAAGGAGGGAAAAGACTTAAAAAATATGGAGCTTCCTCTAAAGAAGGCCAAGGGTATGCTCCACCTGTTAATCCAATATCTTTTGAATCCGTTCCGGCATTGATTAAGACAGATCCTTCCTCAAGATTTAGATTATCTTCATCAGTTATTTTTGTAAAATCATCATTAAAAACAAACATTGGATTCTCGTTTATCAAATTGTCTGATCCCGTAGTAGTACCCGAAGGCACTGTCAAATCAGTTACATCAATTGTCAAAAACAAATTATTACTATAAGTCACAAACGAATCAGAGTCAAACAAAGAAGATGAACTTAGTACCATTACGTTATTAGTAACAATCATCATATCCGCCAAAATTCGCCCTACCAAATAGTTGTTCGAAACTAAAATTGAGGCACTATTGAAATTATTGTTGAAAATCGCGTTACCCGGCAATGCTGTAATGATATTATTACTAACAATAATATTAGTGTTTGAATTAGTAGCGGAGAAATTACTTCCACTTGCAACGGAAATGTTGTTATAAAATAAAAGATCAGAGGTATATGATAGGTTAATAGGATTATTAAAGTAGCATCGAGTTATAACAATATCAGATAAAAGCTTGTCTGCAAGACCGTCCAAATCAAATGCGCCAGAAAGCTTTAATCCTGTTAAAGTAGAGCTTGAAGCATTCTTGGTATCATCCGCTACTCTAGCTATTGAAACCGTTCCAACCTTTGTTTCACGACCGAATTGATTATTTGGACTAATACCGGCCCCAAAAATCAATACTTGGTCTTCAATAATGATATTCCCATAACTCGTTTCGGAACCAGAAACAAAAATAGTATCACCAGGATTGGCATTATCTATTGCCTCCTGAAGATCAGTGTAATCTGCAGAACTGTTTTCATTGTTATCAACTGTTATGATCTGCGCATTCAAGGAACAAAAACAGAAAAACAGAAAAGATATTAGAAGAAGTTTTTTCATGGTTGTGGTTTTAACAAATTGAAGCACTAAGCTTCGAATTCAAAGAGTGAAATTCAATACGCTCAATAGCGTATTTTTTGAATAACTAAAGCTCAAAAATGGATGTGGACAGCACAATACTCATCGATGAGTATTTTGATTTCAGAGAAGCACCAAATTGATAGATTCATAGATAGAATAGGCTTGTCGGGTGGATTTTGCGGCCAGCTTATTTAAGATGTTTCTACGGTGGGTGTCTACTGTATGCTTTGAGGTAAATGTATTATCTGCGATTTCAGAAGAGCTTAAGCCCCTAGAAATTAAATTAAGGATTTCAACCTCCCTTTTGGTCAGTGTGTAAAATCTTTTCCAATTTTCTTCTGAGGTTACCGGAGCTAAAAGCTTTTCAAGATGCTTTCCGATTACCCCAAATTCAGGCAAATAATACCCCAGGGTTAGAAATTCATTCGAATTAAGGTGAGTCTTGAGCGATAAAACCCATCTCATTTTCCCTTCCAAAAAAATATATTGAAAATGCTCAATTATGGTCTCTTCATTGCGCAATTGAGCCTTTGATTTAGACATAGCAACTTTTACTACTTCCGGGTGTGAGCGTTTGACAATCATTTCTGTACCTGCCAAAACAATAGCCTTTTCATCTTCCTCTAGCCATTGCTCAATTGTCCTATTCGCTGAGGTTATTCCCAAATGATCCGTGTCGCTTGTGTGAACACCAAAAGGAACAAAATCAGCAATCTCCCGAAACAGAGCATTGTTTGTTTCAAACAGTACAGACAATCTACAGACAAACTGTTGCTCATTTTCAAATATTTCTTGCTCGGTCTGATACATTTAATACTTTTAAAGTACCAATAAAACCAACTCAATCAAAGACTTATGCAACTGTACAACGTTCAAAGGCTAGGCGGTTGGAATCAGCACCTAGTGATGATTCATGGTAATTCCAGCTCAAGCCAAACCTTTCAAAAAATTCTGGATAGTGACCTACCGGTTAATATGACTGCCATCGACCTACCGGGGCATGGCAAAAGTCCAAGGTCTGACAATCCTTCTAAGGATTATTCTGTCAAGGAAGTGATTTCCTGTTTACGAGAATTCATTCTGAAATTGAATGCTGAGATAATTATTTACGGCAACTCGCTTGGCGGGCATTATGCCATGGAATTGATCAACGAGATACCCGATTCAATTGATACCATTGTTATCTCAGGTGCACCACCCGTATCCAAGCCTCCAGTGCTAGAAGAAGTCTATAATTTAAATGAGCATATGATGGCCTTCTTCCAGGAAGAGCTTACAGAAGAGCAAGCCAAAGCTGCCATGGAGGCTTATATGTTTAACAAACAACATCTTCCAGAATTAGTGGAGGGCGCATTGAACACTGACCCAAAATGTAGGTCGGTTATTGCCGAAGATTTGAATAAAGGAGTTTGGAGTGACCAAAAGGCTATAGTCGAAAATTCAGCTGTTCATGTTTATTATATTCACGGTCTACATGATCCTGCCATTAAGCTTGACTATGTTAAATCCGTTAAAAACATTGAGAAAATTTATGAGATAAAAAGGGCTGGGCATTATCCACAATTGGAAAACCCTAAAGAGGTTATTACAGCAATTAGTGAAATATTACTGTAGTTCAAACAACCCGGCAAACCGAATTGCATCCTTTATATGGCTAATGTTCAACTTTCTCCAAATATTATTTCGGTGAGTTCTTACAGTGTGCTCAGAAATGAACAAACTTTCCCCTATTTCTTTATTGGATGAGCCACTGGCAACATTCTTAAGTATTTCCTTTTCTCTCCTAGTTAAGGAATGAAATCTATTGTAAGATTCCATATCCATCACAGTGTCACCCAAATGTTTGATTAATGTTGGGGCAACTACCCTGAAATCGTGCATGGGTTGGTAGAGACTGAAGTATTCATTCTCATTTAGGAAAATTTTATATGTCAGCGTCCAAATGTACTCTTCCTTATTGAATAAGCGAGCGTTCTGAAAATAGGGGATTACTTTGTCTCCACTATCGTTAAAGTTTCTGCTGCTAAGATACTTTCGAATAACAGGAATATTCTCAGGCTGAACTAAGGAAGTTGTAGCTTTAGACCCGTTATCCAAAACATATTCTCTTTCCAAACCGAGCATACATTGGGCAGAATCGTTGATTTGGGTAAAGTCCCAACTTTTTACATCGCTTTTTACCACCGGTATGGGTAAGTATTCAACCACTTGATCGAAGTGTCTCTTATTCTTGAGGTAAAGCCTCCTCATTTTATCCAAATAAATGTGATTGGTAATTTCTGCTTCCTTCTCTGTAAGGTGCATGATTTTGTTGAGATTAATGTCCAAAATAAAAATAGCTAATTTTCTATTATCTAATTATCACAAGAGCATTGACACACTCTCCAGATCTCTTTGAGAGGTCAGACAACTTATAGGTGAAGGGTAACTTGCTACTATCAATTTGCAATACATAGAATTACAATGTATTATTGTTCTATGTATTCAAGAGAGCTATTAAAAGGCATACTCAAACCTATTATTCTCAAGCTGCTTGCAGATAATGGAAAAATGTATGGTTATGAGATTGTACAGCACGTAAAGGCGAGTTCCGAAGGCAAAATACTCATTAAAGAAGGTTCACTTTATCCCAGCTTACATGCGCTGACCAAGGAAGGTTATCTGCAAACAGAGTCAGTGAATGTGGGCAACAGGATCAGGAAATACTACAGTCTTACGG
The DNA here is from genome assembly GCF_002336325.1 of Roseivirga sp. UBA1976. NCBI lineage: Bacteria > Pseudomonadati > Bacteroidota > Cytophagia > Cytophagales > Roseivirgaceae > Roseivirga > Roseivirga sp. UBA1976. The sequence goes on from NZ_DDDQ01000099.1 coordinate 34,363, forward strand.
AGAAAGGTAAGACTGTAGTAAGCCCTGCCATTCAGGAAGTAATAGACTTTCAGAGCACTCTGGCCCTATTGTTCGGTAAATCTAAAACAGCATTATCATGACCGGGCATCATGTAAACTACATCAAAGCCTACCTGAAATCTAAAGGCTTTACCGATCTGGAATTGATGGACGATTTGACCGATCATTTGGCAACGGAGATTGAATTCTCTATGGACAGCGAAAAGCTGGATTTTGAGACGAGTTTTGAAAGAGCCAAACAAAAACTTCTTCCAGACTCTCCCTACCAACTCGAAAGAGATTTAAAGATTTTAACCACCCCAAAACACAATATTATGATTAAGAAAATAGCTTATATAGGAGGATACCTGAGTGCCATGTGTCTAATGCTGGCCTTACTTTTAGGATCGCTAACATATCACGAAAAGATCAACTCCAACCTCAGTCGAGAATTAGCACAGTCGCAAAACGAACTTTCCATGATATTAGAAGATGAAGTGGACAGGACAGCAAATTACATCTCATATATGAAAGAAATGGAGATGTCCCAAATAGCGGTTATTCAAAACCTTGCTGCCGTACAAGCCTTAATCGTAGCCGCCATTGCCCTGTTCAGCATTACCTATTTACCTTATAGGTTCTACAACAGCTATCAGCGCAGCCAGTTGGAGTTGAATTCGCTCTGAGTAATATGATCTTATTGAACTCTGAACTCAATGAACCATGAACATATATTACTATTCAGCCTAACCTACCTCCCTTACCGATTCTTCAACGGTTACCAGAAAAGCGAGATGAAACTTACGGCATAAAAAAAGCTGTCCCAAATTCTCCGGACAGCCTTTCTGATATCTAATTTCTATTATCTAAAATCTCTATTAAGCCATTGCTTCCTCTTCCTGATAATCAGAAACAGGAATACAGCTACACATCAGGTTTCTGTCGCCATAGGCTGAATCGATTCTACCCACTGTTGGCCAGAACTTAGCCTCTTTTACATACTCTGCCGGATATACAGCCTTCTCTCTGGAGTAAGGCTTTTCCCACTGGCCTTCTAACACCATGCTGGCCGTGTGAGGTGCGTTCTTCAACACGTTTTGCTCTTCATCGGCCAAACCATCGGCAATTTCTCTAATTTCCTGACGAATACTGAGCATAGCTTCACAGAATCTGTCCAGTTCTACTTTAGACTCAGACTCGGTTGGCTCAATCATCACTGTACCAGCTACAGGAAATGAAACGGTTGGCGCATGGAAGCCATAGTCCATCAGGCGCTTGGCAATGTCTTCTACCTCTATCTTCTGGTTTTTAAATTCTCTGCAATCCACTATCATTTCGTGGGCACATCGGCCTTTGCTACCTGCGTAAAGGATCTTAAACTCCTTCTCAAGTTTAGATTTAATGTAGTTGGCATTCAATATGGCCAATTTGGTAGCATTGGTTAAACCTTCGGCCCCCATCATGGCAATGTAGGCATAAGAAATAACCAAAATACTGGCACTACCCCATGGCGCTGCCGACACTGCAGTTATGGCCTGATCGCCACCGGTTTCTACCACCGGATTGCCTGGCAAGAAAGGCGCAAGGTGAGCCGCTACTCCTATGGGGCCCATTCCGGGGCCACCACCACCGTGAGGAATACAGAATGTTTTGTGCAGGTTGAGGTGACATACATCAGCACCAATAATACCAGGACTGGTAAGTCCCACCTGGGCATTCATGTTGGCACCGTCCATATATACTTGCCCTCCATGCTCATGAATTAGCGCACAGATATCTTTGATACTTTCTTCAAACACTCCGTGGGTAGAAGGATAGGTAACCATTAGGCAGGCAAGGTTTTGGCTATGCTGCTCTACCTTGGCTTTCAGGTCGTCCAAATCAATATTTCCACGTTCATCACAAGCCACAATTACCACTTTCATACCTGCCATGACAGCCGAAGCCGGATTGGTTCCATGTGCAGAAGAAGGAATAATGGCAATATTTCTGTGCCCCTCTCCTCTACTCTCATGGTATGCTCTAATTACCATTAGGCCGGCATACTCTCCTTGCGCTCCTGAATTTGGCTGAAGTGAAACATCGGCAAAACCAGTGATTTCAGACAGCCAGTCTACCAGATCGTTGAACATCATGTGATAACCTCTGGTCTGATAAGTGGGTGCAAAGGGGTGTATATCTCCAAACTCTGGCCAGGTTACCGCCACCATTTCAGTAGTGGCATTGAGTTTCATGGTGCAAGAGCCCAGAGAAATCATGGAATGAACGAGCGACAAGTCTTTGTTTTCCAGTCGCTTAATATATCGAAGCATCTCGTGCTCAGAGTGGTATTGATTAAATACCGGGTGGGTCATAAAATCGGAAGTACGCTCCAGTTCTTTAGGAAGTTCAACTTCCAGATTGGCAGCCTCGCCATCTAAATCGAAAGCCATTACCTGTCCGGTAGCCTCTGCAAACACCTCTAAAATCACCTGTACATCTTCCACTCGGGTAGTTTCATCTACAGCAATTCCTATATCACCATCTTCAAAATATCTGAAGTTGGCCTGGTTTACTTCTGCAATGGTTCTGATTTTCTCTGAGAGCGAAGACTCACATTCAATTCTAAGGGTATCGAAATAGAACTCATTGAGTTGTTTGAAGCCCAAAGACTGCAAACCCTTGTCTAAAAGCTTGGCAAAGCCATGAATTTTAAAGGCAATGTGCTTAATACCTTTAGAACCATGGTATACGCCATACATACCGGCCATTACGGCCAGTAGCACCTGGGCCGTACAAATGTTAGAGGTGGCCTTTTCTCTTCTAATATGCTGCTCGCGAGTCTGCAAAGCCATACGGTAGGCTTTATTGCCCTGGCTATCTACAGAAACCCCGATAATTCTACCCGGAATATGACGCTTAAACTCATCGCGTGTGGCAATATAAGCTGCATGAGGGCCACCATAACCCATAGGGACACCAAAACGCTGAGAAGTACCTACCACTGCATCGGCTCCCATTTCGCCCGGAGGTGTAAGCAGAGCCAAAGACATAAGATCTGCAGCCACTGTAACAAATACGTTGTTTTCGTGAGCCGACTCTATGAATGACCGATAGTTGAGTACTTTTCCGTCACCCGCAGGGTACTGAATCAACACCCCGAACAAGTCGTCACGGGTAATATCTAACTCGCTGAGCTTTCCTACCTCCAGCTGAATACCAACCGGAACCGATCGGGTTTTGAGCACATTGATGGTCTGCGGGAAAGTATTTTCATCGACAAAGAAGGTAGTAGCCTCTTTCTTATTTTTCTTACGCTGGCCTGCAAACATAAACATGGCCTCGGCCGCTGCAGTTGCTTCATCGAGCAAGGAAGCATTGGCAATTTCCATTCCGGTCAGGTCCATTACCATGGTTTGGAAATTGATGAGGGCCTCTAGTCTTCCCTGGGCTATTTCTGCCTGATATGGAGTGTAGGCTGTGTACCATCCCGGGTTTTCCAGAATATTGCGCTGAATAACTCCCGGAACAATGGTATTGTAATACCCCATACCGATGTATGACTTAAACATCTTGTTTTGGGCGGCAATATGTCTCAGGTCTTTCAGGAATTGAAATTCAGACTTAGGCAGGGGCAGATTCAAAGGTTCTTTCATTCTAATTCCTGCCGGCACTGTTTCATCGATCAGTGCATCCAGGCTAGGCGCACCCACCACCTTGAGCATTTCAGCAATCTCTTGCTCATCAGGCCCATTGTGGCGGTCTTCAAACCTTTGAGTCTTTCTTAAATCAATTTTTGTCATATCTCCAGTTCTAGTTCGATTTACTTCCTTGTAAATGTGCTGCAAATGTAAGCTACAACCCTCTGATTTCCTTACATATCAAAGGCAAAAAAAGCCGACCAAATACATAAGTCATGCAGGCTAGGTTTTAAAAAAACATTAGCTTTAGCCCTCTAAAAAAATGTAACCTAAAATTGTTTAGATAATGAGGAAATTAAAACTGTCCTTGTTCGGACTTTTAGTTTTGGGCCTAATTGCTAATGCCCAAGACAAAACAGCCGTGAAGTATGCCAACACCATCACGCCTGAAGATATGAGAAGCAAGCTTTCCATTTTAGCTTCTGACGAGTTTGGCGGTAGAGAAACCGGTACCGAGGGGCAAAAGAAAGCTTCCAGGTTTTTGGAAGAGTTCTACCAAAGAATTGGCCTTGAGGGCCCAGCCAATGGCACATACCGACAAAAATTTGATATGTACCAGTCTGACTGGTCTGATGTATACATCAAAACCCGGTCGGGTAAAAAAGCCAACGGAAAAGACATTATCTTTTTAGGCTATGCCAACATGGCCAAAGAGGAGAAGCTCGATGCCGTTTATGTAGGAAAGAAAACCGACTTTGCCGGAATGGACCTTAATGGAAAAGCTGTAGTAGCTATGGCCGGAGACAGAGCCACCGTAGGCAAGTTGATAGAAGCGGGCGCCAAAGCCGTAATGATTATGGCCAACGATGACGATCAGTTTACTCAAACTCTGCCAAGACAGGCCAGAGCGTTTATGATGGGCCGTCTGAGGTTCGACAAAGAATACAAAGGCGACCCAAGCATGACCTTTTACCTGACTCAGGCCATTGCAGCCGATATGTTCAAGGCTTCTGTAGAAGACCTTAATGCCAATGCAGAAACCCCTGAAAAAATTAAAACAGGAACCGTAAGAGTTTTTGCTAAAGAGAAAATCAACACCATCAATACCGAAAACATGGTAGCCTTTTTGGAAGGTACCGATTTAAAAGATGAGGTGTTGGTGATATCTTCTCACTACGATCACATTGGCCAGAATGAGGATGGCACAGTGATTAATAATGGTGCCGATGATGATGGCTCAGGAACTACCGGTGTAATGGAGATTGCCGAAGCATTTGCTCAGGCTGCCAAAGAAGGCCACAGACCAAGAAGAAGCATTCTTTTCCTTAACGTAACGGGTGAAGAAAAAGGACTTTTGGGATCTGCTTATTATGCTGACAATCCGTTGTTTCCATTAGAAAACACGGTGAACAACCTGAATATAGACATGATTGGAAGAATTGATCCTGAGCACGAAAAGTCAGGCAATCGCGACTATGTATACGTAATCGGTTCTGAAAAACTATCGAGCCACTTGAAGGTGATCTCTGAGTTTGCCAATATCACATATACCAACCTGGATATGGACTATCGTTATGACGATCCGAACGACAGAAACCGTTTCTACTATCGTTCCGACCACTACAACTTTGCCAAAAAAGGTATTCCAATTATCTTCTACTTTAACGGAACACATGCGGACTACCACAGACCAACCGACACTGTCGATAAAATTGCCTTCGATGTAATGGCGAAAAGAGCTCAGTTGGTATTCCATACCGCGTGGATTCTGGCCAACAGAGACCAAAGAACTCCGGTTGATCGTGAAGACGATATGGACTACGGTTCGAGAGACTAAGAATTAAGTACAGAAAGGGCCGTTTCGGAGCCTGCATGGGTACTTCTCACCGCATTTGGGTATTGAGAATAACCATAAGCTTTCGAAACAGCCCTTTTTTATTGGTATTACCCCAGACCCACCTCTAAATCCTCCCCTTATGAAAAACACCCTGCATATACTGAACGGAGATAGTACTCTTTCCATTTTTAACCAATGTTCAATTGCCGGAGACACCTTTGTATGGAGAGAAGTATTGGCTGAAGGACCGGTGAGCCACTTGATAGGATCAGACGCTTTTTGGTTGGAAAGAGAAGCGTTTATGACCAGCTTCTTTGAGCTAAAACCTAACCAATATAGAGAGGAAGTAAAGGCTCCATTTGAACAAATGGCCTCTCAAATTACCCACTATGAAGAAGTTGTGCTCTGGTTTGAATATGATTTGTTTTGTCAAATCAACATGTTGGCACTTATTGAGTGGCTGGGACAAAGGCGTGAAGCCGGACAGACTATTTCACTGGTTTGTGCAGGAAAAGTACCGGGCGAAGATCAACTGAAAGGGCTTGGCCAGTTAAACCCTGAGCATTATAATGAGCTGTTCAATAGCCGACTAAAACTCAATACCCGTGAGTTTGTGTTTGCAGCCGATGTATTTAAACTCTATTGCTCTCCACAGCACAATGAACTCTTTACTTACATTATTCTGCCCTCGCAGGAATTCCCCTATCTCTCAGAGGCCCTACAGGCACACTTCAGGCGATTTCCCTACCAGTCCATTGGACTGAACGAGATTGAACAGCAGATAATACGCCTCGCTCCTCAGTGCCAGTCGCAGCACCAGTTGGTGGGCAAATTGCTTCAATGGCAAACCACCTATGGCTTTGGCGACTCACAGTATTTTAGCTATCTCAATTACCTGTCTTCACTTTTTGAATCGACAGACCCTCTAAAACTAAAAACAGAGCCCGAATTGAGCTCTGCTATAAATAAGCTTAATCGTAGTTCAGCCCTGGGTGGCACCTCATTAAATGATTGGATCTACGACCCGCAAGCAGAAGAACTGCTTAGCGCACCTTAGTATCGAGCCGTACCCGGCCATCATTGATTCTAATTTCTACATCGGCACTGCCTCCCGGCAACGACAAGAGCACCCGATTATCGGTTTCTTCTTGTACCGTAAAGCCCATGCCTGAGTTTACGCGGCCATCGTCTTTGCTAATGAGAAACTTTCCTCCCCCACTTAGCACGGTAAACTCTATATTGGCATCATCAGACCGAATGTCATATACGCCATTGTCGGCTAGGGTGGTTTCTAACGAAACATTCCCATCTTCTATGACAATTTCCAGTTCCGTAAAGGCTGCATTCCTAATGTCGAGGTCGCCATCCTCGCTATTGGCGTAAAAGCGCCCTGTTCCACCGGCCAATCGCAAGTCGCCATCTTCCAGACGCACATCTATATTGCTGCTTTTTGTATCGTAAATATCAATATCGCCATCCTCACTGCTTATGCTAATGGCCCCGTGTATACTTTTAATAATGTAGTCATCATCTTCGCCCCGCACACGCAGCGAACCATTGCTTGGCATTTCTATCACTATTTCGTATTCGGTACGAAAAGAACCCATGCTAAAAGACACCGAACCAGAGCGTCTTTCTTCAATAAACAGATCACCTCCTTTTTCTTCTACTTCAACGCTAAACCTTCTTCGGCCGGAACGGATGCCATTCACCTGTTCAAACCGATCTATTTTCACGTGCACATCGCTTCTGTCGGTACCTGTAATCCGAACATCAGCATCTGACGAAACCAGGTGCACCGTTCCGTTGGCACCGAGGGCATAAACTTGATCCAGATGAAATTCGCCTTCTTTCTGGGCTTGAAGGTTATTAGTGGCCAGCAGCATCAGTACTATTCCACAAATACTAAACAGTTGTTTCATGCTATTTTGAGTTTGAGTTGAATGCTGAATTTAGCAAAATCCAACCACAGTAGCACTTCTACCGCTTTCTTCTGCCTCTCTTTTTGGGTTTCGATGGGTTGGAAAACTTCTTCTTCTTTTCGTGAAAAGCCCCCTGAAACGTAGGATCCATCTTCTTTCTGTAAGTATCTAAAGCGCGGGCTATTTCCTGTTGCTCAGCAAAAGGAGTCTTTTCAATGGTTACCTGCGGAGGTATAGCAGCCCTTGGAATGTCTTGCCGAATGATCTTCTCAATTCTGGGCACATGCACCATTTCTATTTCATTGGCAAAAGTAATGGCCTGCCCTTCTTGTTCGGCCCTTCCCGTTCGGCCAATCCGGTGCACATAATCTTCATAAATAAGAGGCAGGTCGAAATTAATGACGTGAGACACCATTGAAATGTCCATTCCTCTAGCGGTAACATCGGTAGAAACCAACACGCGTATATCGCCTTCTTTAAACTCATTTACGGCATTGATCCTGCTATTCTGCCCTTTGTTGGCATGCACAACGCGTACGGGGCCAAGCTCCTTTCGTTCAATATACTTGGCAATGTTATCGGCACTCGACTTGGTTTTCACAAAAACAATGACCCGCGAGAAGTCGGGGCTCTCCAAAAAATGAATGAGCAAATTGATTTTTGTTTTGAAGTTGGGCACCTCATAGAGTACCTGATCTATGGTTTCGGCCACCGTGGCCTGCGGAGCCACTTCAATGCGCTCAGGAAATTCCAAAAATTCCTCGGTGAGTTTCACTACCTTATCGGCCATGGTAGCCGAAAACAACATGTTCTGCCGTTTGCGCGGAACCACCTCCAGTATTCTCCTGATCTGAGGTAAAAAACCCATGTCCATCATTTTATCGGCCTCATCCAGAATAAGTGTCTTTATACCCTTCGGCACTATATGCCCTTTGGAATAGATATCCAGAAAACGACCGGGGGTGCTGATGAGCACATCGACCCCTTTTTCCACTTCTTCAATCTGTGTCTTAGGCCCAACACCCCCATACAGGGCTGCCATTCTGAGGTCGGTATATTTGGCCAAAGCGCTAAAACTTTCAGCTATTTGTAAAACCAGCTCACGGGTAGGTGCCAGAATAAGAGCTCGTGGATGCTCTCCCTGAGCATATTTAACTTTCATTACCAGGGGCGCAACAAAAGCCAGGGTCTTTCCCGTGCCCGTCTGAGCAATGCCAAACAAATCGTGTCCGGCCAGAGCCACAGGAATTACCTTAGACTGAATTTCTGTTGGTTTTTCAAACCCCAGGTCATCAATGGCGTTAAGTATTTGTCGATTTAACTTAAGGTCGTCAAATAAATGAGTTTCTGCTGCCATTTTCAGTCGATTCGTATTTGTTTTGCTCTGCAATTACGCTAAAAAACCCCAACTAAATAAAAAGCTTATGGCCTCTACCTTACTACTCAACGGAACCCTGGTAAATGAAGGAAAGATTTTTGAAGCGGATATTCTTATTGCCAACGGGCAAATAGAGCGGATTGGTAAGGACCTTCAGCATGTAGCGGCCGACCAAACCATTGACGCCACCGGCCTGCACATATTGCCGGGGCTTATCGATGATCAGGTGCATTTTCGCGAACCTGGCCTTACCCACAAAGCAGAAATTTATACTGAATCGCGTGCGGCTGTTGCCGGTGGTATTACCTCTTTTATGGAAATGCCCAACACCGTACCCAATACGCTGACACAAGAATTACTACAGCACAAATACGACATTGCCGCCAGAAACAGTATTGCCAATTATAGCTTCTTTATGGGCGCTTCTAACGACAATATCGATGAGGTGCTCAAAACCAACCCTAAAAATGTTTGCGGAGTAAAGATTTTCATGGGTTCTTCTA